>JBBSJZ010000546.1:0-4285 GCA_038256795.1 Pirellulales bacterium
CAGAGAAGGTACGCGGCTACCGCTCCAAACCCAAGCCGCAAAAACAAACCCAAAACAATTCAGAATCACTAAATTCTTTCAGGAACGCATGGTTATGCCGATTTAGGGTATTTCGATGCTCGGATCAAATAGGACTTGAACGACACTTAGGCGGTTCTAGAAAGTCGATCAAATCGTTCCGCTTCGTAATGGTTTCGATCCATTCGTTCAAATCTTTCTCGCTCCGTGCGAGTGCGTTCAGGAGTTGCCCGTGTGCCCATTTGGATTACGATTCTTTTATAGGATTCAATGAACATCTTGCGACAGTCGGGACTCCCAAGAAGCACAATCATTGCACCTTCGGGACCGCCGAGTAACGCACCAGCCCCAGTTGCGTGCCAGCAGTCGGTCGTTAGTTGGAAAAATTGTTCATCTCCCATTTGCGACCTGATAGCAGCGAGATCGCCACCTAACGCTGCAAGACGTTGATCGCGTTCGGCGCGGGCTGCAGCCCGCGCAGCTGCTTGTCGTTCTTCTTCCTTCTTATGTTCATCTGCCTCACCAAAGTCTGCCCCACCCCTTTCAAATTCACTTTCAGATTTGCCGTTTGTAAACGGAATACCAAACCGTGACATAAAGCGAGGGTCAGCAGTTAGAAGTGCCTCGGTTGAACTCCTATCAGGTTTGTGCGGAGGTATCGTTTCTTTTAGCTTTTCAACGATCTTGCCGAGATCGCTAACCATTTGTGAAACATCGGAATCAGACATGGAAATTTTCTTTCGCGTTGAAGTATCTATAGGGGTAGATCAGGAAGTTCTGAGTCGTGTAGGCATAACGACCAAGATCAGCAGTTGGCCGAGGTGTAATGTTGCATTCTTGTCGACTTGATGGGCAATCTGCTGCATCAGCTGGTTGTACTGAGAGCAGCTCGAGTCCACTTCCGATTCGGATCAAGGCCGCTGGTCAGCCTTAGGATTTTACCACCCTCGGTAATCACTGGGGCGATGCTCACGTCATTTTGTTCAGAGCATGATGCTCGCTCGGCGCGCACCTGCGGCGGCGCCCCGGTTGCTTGTCGATTCGCTGGATCCACCCGAAGCCGCGTCATGCCGCCTCCTGTTTGCGTTGCTGTTGACGTGTCCGCAGCGGTGGGCCTCGACCCGCGACAAAGGTCCGTTTCGAGATCAGGCGAGCACCACACTCGGGACAACAGCAAGCTTCGCCATAGCCTGCTGACTCGCACCACTCTTGCCAACTCTTCGCGGTCGCTGCTTCCGCCTCGACCACTTCGCCACCCAGCGCCACGTGCGCCTCGTCCAGTCGCGAATGTTGGTTGCCGCTGTACAGTCCGTAGCCGCGGACCCCTTGATAGCGTCGGGGTGGCACATGCTCCAACAACCGGCCGATGAAGGCATCGATCGCTAAGCTCGTCACCCCTTGCCGTTTGCCGTCGCCACCTTCGTGGGCGGCGATTCGGTAGCGGAACACGACGCGACCGTCGGCGATCTTGATCAACCGCGAGTTGCCAATCGCGCCGCCCTTCAAGTAGCGGGCCAAGTAAGTGACCACACCTTGACCGTGATCGTAACGCGGCAGGATCTTGACGTTCCACGGCACGCGGCCGACTTGCCACAGCAGCGCGTCGAACTGGGCCACACTCATCGACGGTGGCAACTTCAACTCGCCCCGTTGTTGCCGAGCCCGCAACTTGGCCCTGAACTTGCCGCGAAACTTGATCATCAGCACCTGGCGCGGTAACAGGCATGACTTCTTGGCGGCAATCCAGCGCGGCTTTGCTCCGCTGCCGTCGCCGCCGACCAGGCCCCCGGCGGTGACCAAGACATGCAAGTGGACGTGTTCTCGCAGGGTCTGGTTCCAAGTGTGCAGGGCGCACAGCAAGCCCGCTCTCCCTCCCAGATACTTCTCATCGGCGAGCAATTCTCGCAGGGTCTCCGAGGCGGTTTCAAACAGCGTGTCGGCGACCACGCTCTTGTTGTACCGCCACAGCAAATTGAACTGATGCGGTAGCGTGAAGATGGTGTGGAAGTGCGGGCAAGCGAGCAAGCGTGTCTTCCAACCATCGAGCCACTGTTCGCGTGGCATCCAGCCGCACAGCGGACAACTGCGGTGTCGGCAGGAGTTGTAAGCGATCTCCTGGTAGTGCCCCTCGGGGCATTCGTTGACGTGTCCGCCCATCAATCGGCTGCGGCAGAACTGCATCGACATCGCGGCGCGATGCATGTCCGGCGAGACGGGATGCTTGGCAGCGAAGTCTGCGTAATGCATCCGCAGCAAACTTTGAATCGTGACAGCCATCTCGTTATTAGAACGAAGTCCACTCGCCGTCGTCAAACGCCGCGATCGAATCATCCACCGGCAACCAAGTCGACAGCGCCACGCTTAGAAATCCACCGCTGCAGCCAATGTCGCCGGCTGTCGAGCAACGTTGCCAAGCTTGAGCTTCGCTCACGTCCTCTGCGTGTAAACCATGACGTTGCGGATGACTCCCAACGCTCCGAGAAAACATAGGTTTCTTGGTCCTATCCCCGGCTTCCGCCAGTACAACGTTTGCGATGTGCGGGCGGCGGCGGACAACTCACCACTGCGAAATCGGCGACCACCGCCGCTCCGTCACCATCGCATGGTTATCGCTGTTGGGACGGGCTACAGCGGCCATCCGAACAACACGAAGTACATGGCGGCGAACGGAAGCAAACCGATCACGACCGCCGTCACGAAGCCGAGGGCGATCCCCGCTTTGATCAAGGCTTGTGACATACGGAAGCTCGTTTTTCGGGAGATGGTGGCGGCGTAGTGATTCAACGTTTCGCCGTGAGTATGCAGGCCCCGTGACAATAGTAGTAAACGAGGGAAGGAGTGTGTGCGATCTAATTGGGCGGGTCGAAGGGGGCGACCGACAGTCGTCACGCTTGTCGGCCATTGAGGAAGCGTCAATTGCGATAACGGCAGCGATATGCGGGCGGCGGCGAACGACTCAACCATTGCGAAAACGGCGACCACCGCCGCTCCGTCATCATCGCTTGGTTACCCGCATTCTACAACATTGGTTGAGTTGCGGACGAAAAATGGGCCGATGCCTTGAGCGTGTTCGTGGGTTGTGATGTACAGCCAGCAAAATGTGGCCGGAAATATGTAGGTGTCATTGCAGGGATGCGTGTCAGAAATGACGATCGATCGTGGACACAACCATAGCATGTCAGACTGTTCGTCATGAACATAGAGTTCGGCGTCTTCGCATGCGTCAAAAGCAGAAACAGCGTCTGTGCGTTCGAGTGCGGATTGGAACCCATAGCTGAACGCATGCCACAGAAATCCCTGGTAGGCGTACGAACCGGTCTTCCGCTGAACGTCGGCGAAAAAAGTACGGGTCAACTTCTTGAGCGTCTCGCGAAATTCGCGGCCCTCAATACGAAATTCATCGGGTGGGTAGTCACGTGTTCGGTCCATCAAATCAGTCGGGTAACGGCAGACATCACGGGGAACGGACAAAGTATTCTCCACTTCAAAAGACGCGCAAGCCGTTCTCCCGTGCATGTCATGGTTCTTTCACTGTCGTTGAAACTATTACGGAAGTTCAAACTCGACGTTGCCCTTCAAGACCTGCACGGGACCATATTTACCGTCGCAACGGATAAAGAAGCACTTATTGTCCTTTAAAGCCAAAGATTGAAGTCCATCTCTTGAAATCGCCAATGGCTCGAATGGTTGTATGCCACCAACTGGAACGGCAATCAGTAAAATTGAACCGGGCGAATCATCCAATTTCCCGTTGGGCAATCCCGTTCGCGGATTCCAGATCGATTCATCATCGTCCAATGGACATGCAATATAACCGTCTCGTGATACAAAATCCAGGAACAGTGAATTAGATCGACCGACGTCAAGATTATGTTTGGTATTCCAGGAATTCGAAAGATTCAAGGCTGTATGCAAATCGCGTTGTTCCATGTAAGGAAGGACCGGCACCATCCAATTGAATTGTACCACCCCATTTTCGCCTATCAGTTGTCGCGGCGGCAATATTCCACATGCGTGCTCGTAGTTAGCTAGCGCTAATCGCAACTGGCTCAATCGTCCATAGGATCGCATGCGAATAGCTTCCACTTGCGCATGACGTACGACGCCAACTAGCATCGCAACCATGCAGATGGAAATCAAGCCAACGGTGATTAGGAGGAATTTACGAATGTGCTGACCTCATTGCGAAAGAACGACCAAGATCAGCAGTTGGCCGAGGTGTAATGTTGCATTCTTGTCGACTTGATGGGCCAATCTGCTGCATCAG
>JBBSJZ010000547.1:0-4271 GCA_038256795.1 Pirellulales bacterium
CGAGTTGACGATCAATGCATTGCCCGCATCGTGTCTCACCGCGGTGAAATGAAAACCGATTTTGTAACCGAGACAAAAACAGCCGCTGAGCATTTCCCAGTCCGTGCGAGCAAATCGAAAGGCGACAGCTTCTTTTTGTGTAAATGGAATCAGCGCCTCGGACCAAAACGGCCAAAAGTGAACGTCCTCGATGCGGCCTACGTCGAAGCACTGATCGACGAAAATACCCGTGCTGAGCGGTTGGCCATAAAGCCCGCGAATGAAATGCCTGCCGCAAGGGTATGTGCCGAAATCTACTGCGTTCCAAGGATTGATCATCAGCACATCCAGCACTGTGCAATTGTCGCCAATCCCGCGCACGCACCAAGGGTATTCGACCGGCGTTGTCGCATCCTGTTCCGGATAAAAGATCGTCACGCCTTTCAAAACGGAGTCGGCATTGAGCGTGATAAACGGCTCGCCACCAGCTTTCCCTTTTCCTTCTATGACACTCAGCGTCGTACCGCGATGTTTGGAACGTGCGGTCGGTGCCTTAAAGACACCTTCTAACGTAACAAACGAAGGGATATTGAGATGCCCTCGGATGAGATAGTTTCCCGTAGGCACCGAGACCACTCCGCCCAGCGAGTGGCTACAGGCATCTAACGCTTTTTGAAATGCAGCCGTGTCGTCGGTGATATTGTCACCCACTGCGCCAAAGTCGCGGACGCTGATCGTTTCAGCTGCAACACTGGATAAAGCAGAAAATGCCGCGAAGGCAGCGAGCAAGATAGTTCGTATCATGGTTTCGACTTGTCTTTGAAAATATAGGTTTGTCCGTCAACGGGGTTCAGCACCAACGGTGCCACAAAATCGAGTGACTCGATCGAGCGAATCACTTTCCCGCCTGTATCCATCGTCTTCATTTCCCATTGAGCCTGTTTTAGCCAAAGTGAAATGGGTTTCGAACCGGCGATGCGGGTGGCGAGCCGCAATGAATCGGTATTCGCCGTGACATCAAACATATGATCGCCATAATGGATATTAGTAACGGTCAACTCCGGCCAGTCGGCTGGTAGTTGCGGGTTCAGGTGCAAGCCGTCAGCCCGCGCACTGCAGCCGAGGAAACCATAGAGCATGACCTGCGGGACCAGGACGCTTTCCATGAACTCCTGATCCATGCCGAGTCCGCCGGCTGGTCCTCCACCTTGCATGATACCTCTACCGGGTTTGGCGTAATAAGCACGATAGCCCCCTTCGATTTGCACTTCGCGAAACCAAGTAAGAATCTCTTGCAAACGACGCCAGGCGTCATCGGCACCGCTGGTCTGCAGACGCGCCATGAGATCGTAATACGAAAACCCCAACACGGCCCCACCGTCTTGAATTTGATCCCCCCAAGGAATCGATTGAGGCGCGGACCATGCCCATACGTACTCTTGGGTATTGCGCCGGATCGTCGTTCGTGGAGCGAATCGCCAGTGATAAATGTCGGGGCCCTGGGACGTATCTCCATCCACGATACGATTCCCATCGAGCCAATCATAGATCTGCCGTGACTGCTGTGGCGTCGCGAAACCGTAGGCAACCGCTTCATTGTTCACAAACACGAACCCGTAGTCGTACCGCACACCTTGCGTGTCCTGCCAGCCAATGAATCGTTCTGTGGTTTCGTTCCAAAAATATTGACCTGCGTGAGCCTTGACGGCGTCAGCCAGCGATGTGAGTTCATCGACGGAGAACGGCGGTTCATCCGTTGGTATATTCCACGCGGCCTGCTCGGCGATTTCGCTTTCGATGTCGGCCATGAGGTTCAGAGCATCAAAGTAATAGATGGTGGCCAGTGCATCGTCACCGCCAAAAGGAACAAGATCGTAATAATTGTTTCCGACACCCAGACCCCGGCGTGGCTGCGGAATGCCATTGGGGCCAGCGACCAATCCACTGCGGCCGTCGTGCCCGACCCATGGCACGTGCACGAGCTTGCGTTCACGAATTTGAAATTCGGACAGTGCGAACTGCATCGCTCGCCGCATGCGACTGATGTTCTTTCGCAAAAAATCCACATCTCGCGTCCAAGCAAAATACTCAGCACTGCCGCGAATGAAATTGGCGTTAGTGATCGGATGCCGCGTGTCGATCGCGGTGATGAGGGACTTCAAATCAATGTGTGAACCCGCCGCGTCATTGAACGTCACGCGATAACGATTGAGTATCCCAGCGTATTTGGGATGTCGATAGAGTGGCACGTTGGCGAACTGCAGTCCGTTTGATTCGCTCAAGGGCGAAAAATCGACGTGTCGATCGGAATTCCACTCGGACTCGCCTTCAAACAACCACTGAATGTTAGGTTGCGACCCTTTGCTAAGACCGCTGGCCGCCCATTCCAATCTTGCAAACGGAGCCACGATCGTTCCGCAGCCAAAGGCTGGTGTCGTGATGGTGACCACGTCGCTGGTCGCCTTCAGTCGCAACCCTCGCACGGGATCGATGCTTTCTACGACCGCGCCACGGATATCCCAACCGTCTGCGTTTATAATCGCCTGCTGGGCAAAATTGTGGATCGCAAAAACTTCGTCCGCTATCGAAAAATGAAAGCCCGCGCCGGCACTTTGCTGCCAACCTGGAAACGGCCAACCTTCGCTGTGCCCCATCCCTCGATGTTGATTCACTGACACATAACCTTCGTTATCGATCTTTCGGTTTAAGAGCGATGCGCGATATCGATCGCGAGGCTTTTGCTCTGTCCACAACGTTGCATGAGGCAACCACGGATCCCAGAGCGTACAGTCTGAAAATGCCGCTCCGTGGTGCAGCACATGGAGCTCGTTGATGGCTTTTATCTGTACTTCATGACCGGGTACATGGAAGCTCGGAAAATTCGATTCCTGCGCCGATGCAGATGACGCGCTGAGAGACATCACCAACACGCCAAGCCCTAGCATAGACACGATCTTTGATATGTGAAAACTCATTTTCTTCCTGACGCAAATAGGTCCATCCGGGTTTATCGTGGATAAAGGTCCAAGCCACCGCAGTGGAAATAGATCGCTGTCTTGAAGTTCTCTCGGTTGCGGTAGCCTCCGACGCGACGCTTGATTGACATGATTTTGCTGTTCATCCCTTCGGCTACCGCGTTGGTTATTCCGTGCGTGCAGTAGCTGACAACATTGACGAGTCGGACTCGAATGGTCTGGGCAACCTTCTTCAGAGGAGTCAGCTTGGTATGGATGACCCGCTTGTACCAGTCCTTGAAAAAGACAGTCGCCGAAGCTGCGTCGTCATGATGCCACAGATCACCAAGCATCTCCTTGTACGCCCATGCCTTGCCCGTTTCGAGTTCCTGGGAATAGATCGCTTCGAAACGTTCCCGCTGGGCATCCGTCAGGTTCTCTTGCCCGGTGAGCCACAGATTGCGCGAGCGTGAAAGTCGATCGTCGCCCTCGGCCGAAAGCTTACGATGCTCGCCCCGGCGAACCTTGTCGACCGCCTCGGTGGCCAGCTTCATGACATGGAATCGGTCATGAACAATTTTGTTCTCCGCCAGCGGAATGTTCGCCTTGGCTGACTTCACGAATGCCGCGCTCATGTCCATCGCGATCGCCTGGACGCCATCGAGTTGGCCCTGGGAAAGCTGAGAAAAACACTGGTTTCCGCTTTCGGTATTGTTCCCATCGGAGATCGCTTCGACCGTGCTGTTGTCCAGATCGTAAATCATCGTGATGTAGCTTTGGCCTTTGCGGAATGCCTTCTCATCGATACCGATACGCGGCATGACATTGTCCGTCTTTCGAGCCTTGCCTCTGGCGACCGCCTTCTTGAGGATGTGCCAGGTCTCATCCCAACTGGTTCGCAGAATCCCCTGGGCTCCTTTGACGGTTTGGCAAGCCAGCAGCACGTCGATCGCGAAGCGTTCAAAGAGCATCGTGAATCGACTCCCTTTCTCGGCCCAGGGTAACACTGCATTCTTGACGCCATGCGTTGGACATTTCACCCGTGGCGGCGTGGCTATCAACACGGTCTTGAATTGACACGAATCCAGATGTCTCCAGCGACGCTCGTCGGCATGGTCATGGATCGGACACTCACTCTCACACTCGCAGCACCGGAACTTGGCACCGCGTGGATGTTCAACGCGAACACGGATCTCTTGAGCTTCCAGATCAAGCTGCACATCGGACACGGCCCAGGGCGACGAAAGCCCCAGTATCTGTTGGTAAAGTTCTTTGTCTTGCACGGCGGTTCTCCTTGGCGGAAAATTCTACCGAATCCACGATAAACCCGGATGGACC
>JBBSJZ010000548.1:0-4268 GCA_038256795.1 Pirellulales bacterium
CTCTCGGTGATCGCCCGATCGTCCAGCTCCACCGATTGCGGGACGCGAGCCAGCACCGACGCGGGCGGCTCGCCAGCCGATGAGCCCACCGTGAGTATCAACAGCGTCATCGCCAGGCAAGTGAGGCGCAGACATCGATCGGCGAGAAAAACGTGCAACGTCATGACATCCACCAGGGTGCTGTCTTTTCAAGTACCACGATTGCTACTCCAGCAGGGCTAAAAACGGTAGGGTTCATTGAAGTTTCAATCCGCTGAATTGGAGCTCAGCGACGGCTCAACAACAACTTCATCGACGTCGCGGCGGATCGGACATCGCTCGCCGCGCAGACGGCCGCTGATACGGCGACTCGACGCAGTCCAGTCGCTTGCACCTGCTCGACGTTCTCAGCCGTGATGCCACCAATCGCGAATGCCGGAATCGTGATCTCACTGGCAACTTCGCCCAGTAGTTTCAGGGGCACGAACGCAGCGAAGGATTTCGTTTGACTGGGGAAACAGGGCCCGACACCGATGTAGTCCGCACCGTCGACAACGGCGCGTCGAGCTTGATCTAAATCGTGCGTCGAAACTCCGACGAGCAAGCCCGACCCCGCCGATCGGCGCACCGCCTCGACCGTCAATTCATCCTGTCCGACATGAACACCATCGGCACCCGCCGCGATCGCGATATCCGTCCGGTCGTTGACGATGAACAGCATGTCGTAGCCCGCCAGCACCTCCATCGTTAGCCTCGCACGTTGCAATTGCTCTCGGTCACTGAGCCGGCGATCACGCAATTGAAAGACATCGACCCCCCCTTCGGCGCACTGAATCAACCGTTCCTTGTAGGTCGCCTCATTCGCCGCGCCATCGCTGAGCACGTAGAGCGATGCCTGAGCCAAACGTTGTTGGCGTTCATCGTTACCGCCGCAACAAAGTTCAAGCTTCGCACACGCGTCATAGCTGCGATAGCGAATCACTTCGACTTGCCGAGCAAAATCGACTGAGATGATTTTCCCGTACTCCTCTAAACATCGCAGCGATTGCTGAACTCGACCCGCAGCCGCCTGGATCACATTCCGGGTGCTTGAACGTGAGTACTCGCCCTCCGTTTGCAAGTTGGCACCCACGTCACCGCCCGTGTCTCGTGCTCGCAGTAGTTGTTCTCGTGATAACGTCGCGACCGCAGCGGCGAGTTCGTGACGCAGCCGTTTGATGGGCGCCGAAAATTCAGCATCGTTGAGCGCGAACCGGCCCGTCTCCTCCAACGTCCGCAATCCTTCCATGGCTCGATTGATGCACGCATCCAAGATACGATAGGTAGCTCGGTGTTCATGAATATTCATCAAAATGGACTTTAGCAGCAATGAATCGATCAAAACTCGCGACGATAGTCAGTCCCGAAACCCGGGTTCCTGGCCCCCGCAGTGGCGTTGTCTGGCCAATGGTAACGGACATGTTTTTCGTCGCCATCATACTTCTCGTGCTAATTCCGCTCAGCCCCATCGCAATGAGCCAGGAAGCGGCCGTTAAGAAACCGGCTGCGCCCGCGATGCAGCCGCCGGTCGTCAACGAGTCTTTGCCCAATGTGCTGATCATCGGCGACTCCATCTCGATCGGCTACACGCTCGACGTTCGCGAGCTACTCCAGGGCCAAGCCAACGTGTTCCGCCCCGCCACCAACTGTGGCCCAACGAGTCGCGGCACCGAGCAACTGGATACCTGGATCGGCAGCCGAGCCTGGGATGTCATTCACTTCAACTTCGGACTTCACGACGTCAAGTACATGGGCGCCGCAGACAAAAACTTGGCGGATCCTAAAAGTCCGGGTAGTCACCAGCAGGTCCCGCTTGACGATTACCTCGTGAACCTCCGACTAATCGCGGAGCGTCTCAAAGCGACCGGAGCCGCGGTCATTTGGTGTTCCACCACACCCATTCCAGAGGGTGCCAAGGGCCGCGTCGCTGGCGACGAAGTACGCTACAATACTGCCGCGGCCGAGTTGCTCCAAGAGATCGGCGGAATCACCACCCATGATCTCCACGCCTTTGCTAAGAAGAGCGCTGTTACGGAGCAGAAGAAGGCGGACGTCCACTTCACTCCGAAGGGTTCAAAATTACTCGCCCGCCAAGTCGCCCAAAGCATCCAACGCTCGCTGCCTCAAGATTAATTCATCCTTCAAGAACGACAGCCCGTTTCGCCCTCGTAGCTCAGCTGGATAGAGCCGCTCATTCCTAACGAGCAGGTCGCAAGTTCGAATCTTGCCGGGGGCATTTTTATCGGTTCTTTGTGGGAGCCCCCGTCACGGGGGACCACCACGCACGAGAGGTGTCCCAGCAAAGGTCGAGATCATCAGCCATCGGATCGTCGATTCAGCGGGTGGCGATTCTTGATCGAACCTCGTAGTGTCTGGCCATCGTTCGGGCCGGCCATTGGCGTGTCACCGCGGGGATCGAGATCTTGCTCGCGGGCGCCGCTCGGTCGGATCAGCAAAATGTGGCCTCAGGCACGACTCAACACAACCTCTCGATTCTTCAACGGGCCCCTCGCCCCACCCTTTTCCCACGAAGCGTGGGGGAGAAGGAACAAAGCGGAAGCGATTGTTGAGCCGTCCTAAGCAGGCTCATGACCCGCGATCTCCGAGCCAATCAATTCAGAGTTCTCGACTTCAGAATCTCTGAGCGTATCCAAGTGCATGAGTTTCTTGATCAGCGGTGAAACCAGGATAATGGCGATCCCGACGCCGACTGCGATCCAGCCGATTTTTGTGTACACATCTGTCACGGTGGTCATGTAGGCGATCGCTGCGGGGCTGCCCGGTATGATCGCTTCCCCGCTGGCTTCGAGGCTGCCCGCGCCCGTTGCAGCCGCGATCAAACCCGCCGCAAAGTTACCGGCCGCCGACGCGAAGAACCACGTCCCCATGATGATCGATGCGAGGCTCGCCGGAGCGAGCCGGTTCATCGCGCTGAGGCCCACCGGCGACAAGCACAATTCGCCCATCGTGTGCAGCAAGTAGATCAGCATCAGGAAGATCAAAGGCACGAGCTCTCCGAGCCCGGTCGACGTGACGCCGAACACCAGCACCAAGAAACCGAGTCCCAACTGGATCATCGCTAAACCAAACTTTGCCGGTGCTGAGGGCTCCAAGCCACGACGTCCCAACCAGGTCCACAGGATGGCAAAAAGTGGCGCGAGGGCGACGATGTAAACGGCGTTGACGGCTTGGAATACCGAAGCCTTCGCTTCCATGCCCATGATATCGCGGTCAACCATTCGGTCGGTCAGCAAATTGAGTGACGAACCCGCCTGTTCAAACAACGCCCAAAACAAGATCGAACCGAAGATCAAAAACATCGCCGCAAAAATTCGATCGCGGTCTTGCGCCGGTAATTTCACCACCGCCGTTAGCACCACATAAAACACGAGTCCCAAACCGGCGAAGCCTAGCAGATAGCCGACAACGTCTTGGTTTTGGACCAAGACCCAGCAAACGACGACCGCGGCCAAGCCGACAAGATACAGCAGCCATTCGAATTTCACGCCCGCGACCTTCTCCTGCAATCGCAGCGGCTCGGTGGGTTCACCGCGACCGTGCAGGAGTGGCTTACCGAGAATGAACACGATCAATCCCAACAACATTCCAAAGCCGGCGGCACCAAACCCGTACGACCAACCATAGGTCTCGCCAAGGTAGCCGCAGGCGAATGACCCCAACGCGGCGCCGAGATTGATCCCCATGTAAAAGATCGTGTAGGCACCGTCGCGGCGAACATCCGTTCTCGGATAGAGCTGGCCGACGATGACCGAAATGTTCGCTTTCAAGAATCCTGAGCCGACAATGATGAAGGCCAGCGCCAGCCAGAACACATTGATGACGGCGCTCGACTCGCCACCTTCACCCTCCACGCCCATGATCGCGTGGCCGATCGTGAGCAGGACGGCGCCAAAGACGACCGCCTTGCGTTGACCGAGGAACTTGTCGGCGAGATAGCCACCAAGCACCGGAGTGATGTAGACGAGCGCCGTGTAGGCACCGTAGATCACACCCGCTTTCTCGTCCGAGAACATCCAGTGCTTGGTGAGATAGAAAATGAGCAGCGCCCGCATGCCGTAGTAGGAAAACCGTTCCCACATCTCGGCGAAAAACAGAACGGCAAGCCCGAGGGGATGGCCGAAAAATCGCTGGTCCGTAATCTCGGGTAACGCGACGCTTGATTCGCTCATGAAGTTCCTCGGGGTGACGACGTTTGCCGCTAGTTTACTGAATTCGTCCGCTGGAAACAG
>JBBSJZ010000549.1:0-4259 GCA_038256795.1 Pirellulales bacterium
CCGAATCGTTGCGTGATGCAATGCTGAGCGCGGCAGGCCAGTTGAATGAAACGGCGGGCGGCCCCAGTTTTAAAGACGTGTCAATCACACTCAACAATGGCACGACCTACTACGAGCCGATCGACATCGACGCTCCCGAGTTCTTTCGCCGAACGGTCTATCGTTTCAATCCTCGCGGTGGGCGCAGCGCGCTGCTCGACACCTTCGATTGTCCCGATACGGCATCCACCGCACCGCGGCGATCGGTGACCACAACACCGCTCCAGTCGCTGAGCCTGATGAACAACGTGCTCGTGTTGCGGATGTCAGATTACTTTGCGCAACGAGTTCTCGATGATGTGGGTGAAGATCGTGCGGCTCAGATTACTCGCGCATGGAGACTCGCGATCGCACGTGAGCCGAATGAAGCGGAGAGAAAACTTTCAGAGAAACTGATTGCCGAGCACGGCTTATCGGCACTCTGCCGCGGACTGTTCAACGTCAACGAGTTTGTCGTCCTCGAATAACGATCCAAGGTTACAACGGAGCAAATCATGAATCTCGCACAGTCTCTCGATCGTCGGGACTTCTTTCACTGGGGTATCAACGGACTCGGCTCAACGGCGCTGGCGTCACTGCTTGCTAATGAGAACGCGACCGCGGCCGAAGTCACCGGTTTGCACCCAGCGAAGGCGAAGCGAGCGATTCATATTTGCCTGGTCGGTGGTCTGAGTCATATCGATTCGTTTGATTACAAACCGGAGCTGACAAAGCTTCACGGCAAGTCGTTGCAAACGGACGAAAAGCCCGACATCTTCTTTGGCCAGATGGGACTATTGCGAGGCGAAGACTGGACGTTCAAGCCGCGCGGCGAAAGTGGCTTGATGATCTCGAACATGTTCCCGCACATCGCTGAACTTGCCGACGACCTGACCGTGCTGCGGAGCATGGAATCCAAGTCTGCCAATCACACGCCTGGCTTGTTTTTGGCGAACAGCGGCTTCGAGTTCAACGGCTTTCCTTCGATGGGAAGCTGGATCTCGTACGGGATGGGTGTCGAAAACGAATCGCTTCCGGCCTATGTGGTTCTCAATGATGAGCGAGGTGCACCGAACACTGGAGCATCCACCTGGAGTAGTGCCTTCTTGCCGTCAAATCACCAGGGCGTCGTGCTGCGTGGCGGCGAGCAACCGGTTCGAGATTTGTTCTCCGGTAGTCGGATCAGCGCAGAAACCGACGCGGCGACACTGCAGTTTGTGCAGTCCGTCAATCGGCAGCATGTCGACCGCACCGGCCCCGATGCCACGCTGCTGGCGCGACTGAAAGGTTATGAACTGGCGGCAAAGATGCAGACTTCGATTCCGCAGGTCAGCAGCTTCGCCAGCGAGTCCGCCGCAACCCAACAGTCTTATGGTATCGATGATCCACAGACCGCAGACATGGGTCGACGTTGTTTGCTCGGCAGACGCTTGCTGGAACAGGGAGTTCGGTTTGTGCAATTGTTTTCTGGAGGCCCGATTGCTGGCAGTCCTCGCGCCAGCTGGGACGCTCACGAGAACGTGAAAGAAAATCATACGGCGGAAGCGGGCCGCATTGATAAACCTGTGGCTGCCTTATTGAAGGACCTCAAACAGCGAGGCATGTTGCAGGACACGCTCGTCCTGTTCACGACGGAGTTTGGTCGCACGCCCTTTGCACAGTCGGCGTCCGATCAGGTCGGTCCCGGGCGAGACCACAATCGCTACGGATTCAGTTGCTGGATAGCTGGTGCCGGGCTCAAACCGGGTTTCGCGTTTGGCAACACCGACGAAATCGGCTGGAAGGCGGTCGAGCGGCCGATTCCCTGGCATGATTTTCACGCAACCGTCCTGCACCTCTTCGGAATTGATCACGAGCAACTGACCTTCTATCACAACGGCATCGGACGCCGATTGACGAATGTGCATGGAGACGTGGTTCGCGAAATTCTTGCGTGATCGCGTCCGGGCATCCCTCGGAGAGTTTGATGTCAGATCACTGCTGCAGGCAATTACGTAGGTTTGGCCGTTGCGGTTGCACTGCGAGCCTCCGTTTTTTGCATAACTGCGTGCTGTAGCTGGCCGAGCTTCCGCCAGCCGATTCGGCCTGGACACGTTGCAGCGATGTCTCGCGCGCGTCGCCCAGTCGCACGACGCCGTGGTTCTCGCTGGGCACATATGGATGTGTTGACCTCACTTTCCGTTGGCACAAATCCTATCAAGCGGTGCCGCCGAAATGAGCGGGCCGTTCTCAACCAAGCTTTGCCTGCCAACGGAAACTTTGGAAGCTTTGCCGTTGAGCCACCACAGGAACAGCCAGAAAAAACTCGCGGGCGCATCGCTTTGATTGCCGCCGATGCCTACTTGGAAACCCTGATCCTCAGGATAAAACCCCTGCTCGCCCAAGTGCCACTTGCCGACATGCCACGTCGCGTAACCCGCATCACGGAGCACCTCGGCAATGGTCACCTCCTCGAGAGGTAGTTCCATCTTCATCACCGCAGGCAACAGCTTGCCGCTCTTGCCATTGCTGGGGATGTAGTGGGTGATTTTCAACCGCGCCGGATGACGCCCCGTTAAATTGGCGGCCCGTGATGGCGAGCAATACGGGCTGCTCGAATAGGCCTGCATGATCTGCATCCGCTGCGCGGCGAGTTTGTCAACATTCGGTGACTCGTGAAACGTGCTGCCATAACAACTCAGGTCCGCCCAAGCGAGATCGTCGGCGAGGATGACGATGATGTCGGAAATCGACTCGGGTATTGCTGCAGCAGCAGCGTGGAGTGCCGCCAGCGGCGCGATCAGCCATGCGGCAAAGAGTGTCAGTGCTTGTTTCATGGGCATTTCTTTCCATCGTTGACTTAAAGAACATCGCTTTGTTCCCACAAGGCGACGCGCTCTTTGTTGGTGGGTTCCGGTTGCTCAGTCGTTCATTCCAGGTCCGATCGTAGTCAACGCGTTTTCTCTTTTGAATTTCTGCCAGCGGTGGCTCGGTGTCGGGATCGCCGTCGTACATCTGCTTCGCGTCGTCAGCGAAGTGATAGTGGTTCTTGCCTTTCGGCATCGTGCGGATGCAACGGGAGAGTGAGCAGTAGGAGTGTGTGTTTCATTTGATGACTCAAACCAAAATCTCCGGAATCACATGCCCATGCACGTCGGTCAGGCGACGCTGGATTCCGTTGTGGTAATAAGTCAGTTGCGTGTGATCGATGCCCAGCAGATGCAATGCGGTTGCGTGCAAATCGTAGCAGTACGCTGGCGATTCCACAGCTTTGAATCCGAGTTCATCGGTCGCCCCATAGCCGACGCCGCCGCGAATTCCTCCACCAGCGAGCCACGCGGTGAACGCGCCGGCGTTGTGGTCGCGTCCTTTGCCTTCGCCCCCCTGAGCACCCGGTTGCCGGCCGAATTCTGTCGTGCAGATCACCAGTGTGTCGTCGAGCATTCCTTGTTGTTTCAAATCCGTTAGCAACGCCGATGCACCACGGTCAAGCACCGCTCCCCAATAGCCGTGGTCGCGGACAACATCTTCATGGCTGTCCCAGTTCGGACGTATCTTCTTGGCAGTGGTGTTTTCCGCGCCGCAATAGATCTGCACAAATCGAACGCCACGCTGAACGAGACGGCGTGCCAATAGGCATTGCAATCCGAACGGTCCCGCCTCGGGATGCTCGATGTCGTAGAGTTGGTGGATCGCTTCGCTCTCGCGACTCACGTCGGTCACCTCGGGAGCACTCAGTTGCAATCGAGCTGCCATCTCATAGGCCTTAATGCGTGCTTCCAACTCGCTGTTGGTTTGACGTGATTGCTGATGCAGTCGATTGAGTTGCTGCAGGAACTCGAGATCGTCGTCATCGATTTGAGGTGTTTTTCCCGCGAATTCTTCGGGGGCAAACAGATCAGCAATGGGTTGATTCGGATTCGACGTGTTCAGCGTCGTTGCTTGGTGTTCGGCAGGCAAAAAGCCAGCACCCCAGTTAATGATGCCGCCCGGTGGCAATCCGCGCGGATCGGGCAGTACAACGAAAGCGGGCAGATCGTCGGCTTCAGTGCCGAGTCCATAAGTCACCCACGAACCCATGCTGGGGAAGCCTGCCAACGTGAACCCGGTGTTCATCATGAAGCAGGCCGGGCCGTGCAATGCGGTCTTGCTGTGCATCGAATAAACGAACGCCATGTCGTCGATGCGTGTGGCAAGTTTAGGAAACAGATCGCTCATCCATAAGCCCGATTCGCCGTGTTGGCGAAACTTCCAACGACTCG
>JBBSJZ010000550.1:0-4259 GCA_038256795.1 Pirellulales bacterium
ATAACGCAGGACCTCGGCGACGGCCGTGTACTGCTCGGCCGGGATCGTCGCGCCCACGTCGACTGTCTTGTAGAGAATTTGCGCCAGCGGCTTTCGTTCCACGACCGGAATGCCGTTCTCCAGCGCCAACCGCCGTATCCGCTGGGCCATCACACCGGCACCCTTGGCCAAGATGATCGGTGCAGGCATGGTCGCTGGGTCGTACTGAATCGCGATCGCCAATTCCGTCGGATTGGTCACCACGACATCGGCCTTGGGCACCTCGCTCTTCATCCGCTGCATCATCATCGCCCGCTGGGCCTGGCGGCGACGCGACTTGATCTGCGGATCGCCCTCGGATTCTTTCATCTCGTCACGCAGTTCCTGGTCGGTCATCATCAAATCTTGCTCGTGCTTCCACTTCTGGAATCCCCACTCCAAGAGCGCCAGTACGAAAAGTGCCACTCCGATCCAAAGCCCCGTTCCGATCAAGCACTCGAAGATCAACTTCGCGACTTGCGGAACACTCATCATCGGCATTGCCAATACCGGCTCGCGGTACTTCATCAACGCCATGTACGCGACGCTGGCAATGATCGCGAGCTTGAACAATCCGAAGCCAAGGCGGGCCACGCCTTGCAGTGACAGAATGCGTTTGGCGCCCGACATCGGACTGATGTTGCTGAGCTTGGGCATCAATCCCTCCGGGGCAAGAATAATGCCCGTTTGAGTGACGTTGACCATGATCGCCGCCACCAACATCGCCAGCAGAATCGGCACGGTCGCGATGCCCAATCGGGCACCCGTTCGCAAGCAATGATTGACCGCCGATCCCGTATCGGTCCCCATCAACGATGACGTGGACAGCGACTCGCTCATCGTTTGAGCGAGCGTCTCGGCCGCACCGCCGCCAAACATTTGCAGTGTCCCGAGAGCGGCCAGCAACAACGCGGCACTACTCAAGTCCTGGCTGCGGACGACCTGGCCCTGCTCGCGCGCCTTGCGGCGACGCTGCTCGGTCGCGAAGTGTTTCTTATCACCACCACTATCGGACATGACGACTCACTACCAAAGCTCCGCCAATTTGTTCGCCACCTGGACGAGCTCATTTTGAAAGACCAAGCCCGCCGAACCGAGCGTGAGCGCCGACACGACCAGCAATGCCAATGCATTGATGCTCAATCCGATCGCCAACACATTGATTTGAGGCAACGTTCGACTCACCAGTCCCGTCACCAGATTGCTCAACAGCAGCGCGGCCACCACCGGCGCCGAAAACCGAATCCCCGCCACCATACCCGCCGTTAACTGGCCGACGACGAGGTCCATCATCGAGTCGTGAAAGATGACCTGGCCCGGCGGCATCGCTGAAAAACTATCGACGAGTGCTCCCAAGAGCATGCGGTGACCGCCCGCAGCCAACATCACGGCGCTCACCAGCAATCCGACGAATCTCGCCAGGGCCGGCATGCTGCTTCGCGTCGTCGGGTCGACCACCTCGCCCAATTGCATCCCGCCCGTACTCGTGATCAGCTCCCCGCCCAATTGCATCCCCGTGATGATGAGCTGGATGGTGGAACCGATCAGCAACCCGATCATTCCCTCGCGCGCAACCGCGATCGCCAGATCCGGCAGATTATCGAGCGAGGGCAGCATGCCCGGATCGTGCCGAGCCTCGATGGTTGGCAGCAATAGCGCCGTCATCGTCACCGCCAAGAACACGAGCACACGTTTTGGGACACCCGCGCCGATCGCCGGAATGGCCGTGAGCAACAAACTCAGCCGTGTCAAAACGAGGATCGCCAGAACGATATTTTCAATCAGCCACTGGGCAAGCGGTTGCATTACGGCGACCCGGCGTTCTCGAACACGGTGCGTGTGAACTCCACCATCCGCGACATCAACCACGGTAAACATGCCACCATCACCGCCGCCATCGCTAGTAACTTGGGCACGAACGCGACCGTTTGGTCTTGAATTTGGGTGAGTGCTTGCAACAGTCCGACGAGCAATCCCGTCGCCATCCCGGCCAGCAACAGCGGCGCGGCAAGCACCACCGCCGCAATCATCGTCGTCCGACACAAGTCCATCGCCGTCGCTGAATCAATCAAAATCGCTCTCCGTATCGTCATCCCCCTCACGCCATCTTTTTGATGGGGAGAGGGCTCGGGGTTTGTCAGTCTTGAATTCTAGGGTGAGCCGTTTTATCGCTAGCGGTCTGGGACACTTTAGTTTTAGGGTGAGCGGTTTTGGCGCTAGCCACCGGCCTCAGGCAATAACCGAGGCTAACGCCCAAACGGCTAAACAAGTCCACCCTAAAGTTCTTTCCTGACAAACTACTCGGGTGAGGGGCCAGCAATACTCGGTAAAATTTCCTAACTACGAACCCGCCAATGTTCCAAAACTATTCATCAACATCTGGACCACCAATCGCCAGCCATCAACGAGCACGAACAGCAATAGCTTGAACGGCAACGAGATCACGGCTGGCGGTAACATCATCATGCCCATCGAGATCGTCACGCTCGCCACCACCAAATCGATGATCAAAAACGGCAAGTAAATTTGAAAGCCCATCAAGAACGCCGTTTTGAGTTCGCTCAAAATGAACGCGGGCAACAACACCCGAATCGGCACATCCCCGTACGAAGTCGGCTCCGGTTCGTCCGAATCCATGTAGTCATAAAAGAGAAAAATGTCGTCGACATTCCCCGCCACATCGATCTGGCGCGACATGAACTCACGGATCGGAATCGATCCCGCTTCATACGCTTCTTCGAGCGTCATCGTGACTTCGGGATTCGTATAGGGCTCGATCGCATCGTCATAAACGCGAGTCCAAACCGGCGTCATTACGAACAACGTCATGAACAAAGAAATACTCGTCATCACCTGACTCGGTGGTAACGATTGCAAGCCGATAGCCTGGCGCAGTAAACCGAGCACAATGATGATTCGCACATAGCAAGTCGTCATCAGCAGCACGGCCGGCGCTAAACTCAGCACCGTGAGCAGCAACATCACCTGCAAACTGCTGGAAAGCCCCTCGGGACTCGTCCACTTTTCCGGGCCGCCAGCAACAAAATCGAGTGAGTTGGACGGCAAGCGAAACGCCGGTCGCTGAACCAACGTTGGAGCCGACTCGCCCAGCGATCCTTCACCGCCAGCCGCATCACCCAGTGAGGATTCGCCCAGCAGCGCGGAAAGCGACCCCTGCTGCGCACTCGCACTCGGCAGAGGCATTCCCGCCCCGGCGACGCAGACAACGATGATCGCAATGAACCGATTCAAGCCCTGGCCCTTCCCTGGACGCATCTCAACCGACGACAACCCACAGGATAAGCCAACATCCGCGACCACCGAAAGACTGATCCAGGACGCATCTGCGGCGGGGTGCAAGTCGTCACCCGAACGCGTTCACGCCGTCACGGTCGTGAAACTCGATTCGGCGGTATGCTCGAAAAATCGGCAATGACAGCAGCGACTTCGTCACGTGGGGTCAAAACTCGATGCAGATCTATTCGCGATGTCGCCACTTGTGCAGCATTCCGATCGCTACTCCGCTGATCCCCCATTACAACGACAATCGCCCGCAACAACCATTGATCGCGAGAAACCGAATCGCCACTGACATATGCCTCTGCGGGGATGGCCACGACGCTCAGCCATCCGAACATTTCCCACAGGCGAATCCATCGCTTCATCGCTCCGTCTCCGCTTCATAGACGCGAATCGCATAGCCGATCCAAGCCGCTGGCGAGACCTTTTGCAAAGCCTCGCTCTCTTCCGGCGTCAACCGCGTGACCGCGTTGTGTACATGCAGTTGATGTCCGTAAACACCATTGACACTGATGATCGTTGGCCCAGGTGACGACAATAACTTCTCGATGCCATCCCCAGGCCGCCAGTCGTTGGTGGGCTCCCGGTATTCAACACCGAAGGCCTGGGGGTCGCACAATCCGAACCACAGTAATTGTGGCTTATTGTTGTCAGGTTGCTCAGCAAGCCAGTCTCGTAAATAAAAATAGTCTTGCCCCCAGTCAATGTTGCTATCCAGCACCCACTCGCCGCCACGCTTGGGACCACCCGCCAATTCGTTGAAGTAAGACAACCAATGCGGACCGTGCCAAACGAAGGTCAATGCTTGTAGTAAAACCAAGTATTTCACACAGCGGCGAAAACGTCTCAACGAGGGCCGAATCAATCGGCCGGACAGAGCCAGTCGCGGTCGGCTTGCGAGCTGCGACATCCAAACACTCGCGAACGGATACGCCAGCAAA
>JBBSJZ010000551.1:0-4240 GCA_038256795.1 Pirellulales bacterium
GACACAACGCATCGCCGAAGCGTTGGACACGAATGGCGAACTGCTGTCACCCAGTTTGCGAGAGGAACTGGCGGCATTGAGGCTGGAACCCGACGACGCTCGAGTCACCGCAGAAGTGCAGCGCCTGCTGGATCCGTTCTGTGTCGCCGCTGTTGAAATTGCCGTCGATGGCAGCACGACGCAGTGCGCTGGACCCATGGTCGAGGTGGAAGAGAACGGATGGCGAACGATGCTGGTCAAAGTCGTGAATCGAGCGGGTTTGCAATCGCGATTGCAAGTCACCAGTCCGAACGCGCTCCCCGTTCCGCACGCACCGCTAGTAGATGTCTCCAACCGCTGGTTGTCGCTCAACACGTTTGACGGTCGACCACTCGATGCCAACCTGAGTGGACTGGTGCTTGAATATCGTGTCGTGCAACTGTCCTCCAATCGTGTCGGCGAGCGGCAAGCTCGCATGGAATTCAGTGCGGGGACTGTTGGCAGGCAAAACTCACTGATCCGACAATGGTCCTTCGCAAAAGACACCGATGGCTGGGGTAACGCTAACGAACTTCAAATGGAGGTTCGTGACAAATCGCTTCATTTGACCCCGACCGGAGAGGACCCGTATTTCAGCGCTCCCGTCGAAGCGCGCGGCGGGAAGATGATCCTGCGTTTCTGGGGTCGTACCGATTCTTCAGACGTCGGGCAAATGTTTTGGTGGACGGAAGAGTTGCCGCAACCCGATGGCCAGCGTCAATTAACTTTTCAGCTCAATCCAGGTGTCGAACAAGAGTATGCGATCGAGTTTCAGACAGAGGGCAAATTACGCGGCGTTCGACTGGACCCCTTACAAGGCAACGGCGAATTCAAAATCGAGTGGATCAGCTTGGAGTACGCCAAAGGAGAGAGTGCCGCTTGGGCGGGAACCGACGTTTCCGTTCGCACTCTGCCGTCGACGCCCGTCACGTTTGAGGTTACCGACGCCGACGGTGTACCGTGCATGGGTTGTTTCGAAATTCGCGATGCCGATGGTCGTATTTATCCGGCTCAGCCCAAACGTTTGGCACCGGATTTCTTTTTCCAAACACAGATCTATCGCGAGACGGGCGAAGAAGTGCGATTGCCTCAGGGAACCTTCACCATCAAATGTTCCCACGGTCCGGAGAGTATCCCCGAATTGAAAACGATTGTCGTCGGCGACCAGCCTTTGACTGTGCCCTATCAAGTCAAACGTTGGATCGATACCGCTTCACTGGGATATTGGAGCGGCGATCATCATATCCACGCCGCCGGTTGCCTTCACTACGAGAATCCCACGCAGGGTGTCTATCCGCCCGACATGCTGCGGCACATCATGGGCGAAGATGTCAAGATCGGGTGCTGCCTCACCTGGGGACCGTGTTTCGATTTCCAAAAACAATTTTTCACCGGCAAACCCGCTGACGTCAGCCGCTATCCTTATCTGCTTCGTTACGATATTGAAGTCAGTGGATTTGGCTCACATCAATCGGGGCATTTGAACTTACTTAAACTTCAACAGCAGATTCCTGAGGGGGGAAACTCCAAGCTCCATTGGCCGACACTCGGAATGAACACCCTGCGTTGGGCCAAGAAACAGGGGGCCGTAACCGGAACCGCTCACAGCGGTGCGGGACTGACGCGTAGCGTTGGGCGAATCGAGGGGGACGACGGACCGCACCGCCTGCCTAACTTTGATATCCCCGCATTCGATGGCATCGGAGCCAACGAGTTCATCATGCAGGTTACTCATGAAGTCGACGGACCCGATGGCAAAAAGCAACCTGCGCTAGATTTTATCGCTACCATGAATACGCCTCGCGAGTCGGAGTGGAACATTTGGTATCACGTCCTCAACTGCGGTTTGCCGGTCGTTGCCAGCGGTGAAACTGATTTTCCCTGCATTACCGGGGAGCGTTTGGGTATGGGACGCGTCTACGTTAGGCTGGATGGTTTGTTGGATTATGACCGTTGGGTGGAGGCGCTTCGACGTGGCGAGAGCTATGTGAGTGACGGCACCAGTCACTTGATGAATTTTCGGCGGGACGATGATGGGGTGTTTTCCGTCACGGCCGCCTCATTCCAGGCTGGCACGCCCGATGTCGAGGTGGAGCTCATCGTCAACGGCTATCCAGTGGACGTTCGGAAAGTCAAGGCAGACGGTTCGAAGCAGGAGCTTCGCTTCGAGATTCCAAAGCTGGAGCGAAGTAGCTGGGTTGCCGCTCGCATTTTCCCCTCGGCACACACCAATCCGATTTCGGTCATCGTGAACGACACTCCGGTACGTGTCAGCGCGAGCGCGAAGTGGTGCTTGGCAGCACTCGAGCAATGCTGGCTCGAGAAGCAGAAAACGTACGCGGCCGACGAACTGCCACAAGCCGCTGCAGACTACGATCACGCTCGAAGAACCTACCGGAGGATGATCAATGAAGCCAACGAGTGATCAATGTTCGTTGGGCCCAAATTCATTGCAAGCTGGTTGCTTTCCGGGGGCCGTCACCCATCAATGCGTGTTCTTCGCCGCACTCCTTCTGGCTTGCGTCGGATCGGGCTGCAACCCGCCGGGTTCGGCTGATTCGAACCCGGCGACAGAAATGGAATTTACGACCGGAACGGAATCAAGAACAGCGGACAATCAAAATCCACCGACCCTGATCAAAGTCAGTATCTCTCCTGAGGCTCGAGTCAAAGCCACCTCCCAAGAAATAGCGAAGGAGCTTCATCGAGGCGAATGGAAGGAGTTTTCTGTCGAAATTGACAACGCAGCGGGAATCACAGCGCCATTGGTAGTTGAGTCCGAACAGATCTTAGCGAGTCCAGACGACGCAACCCGGGATCGTTGGCTGGAGCTTGAGATCAGGCCTGGCGGACCGCTGACCGGAGTACGTTACGAAACCCGAACGCTACGATTAAGGAGCCGGGATGGGGGCGTTAGGACAGCGATCCTCAATTTCAATGCGGGGCAAGGCACCCAAGACTTGGGGTTTCGCAGCGATGTCATTGTTTCATTTAAGGTAGACGGATAGTGAACACGGGATTCACGTTGCCTGGATTCCCCAGCATGGGCTCGTGGGTGACGTACGGACTGGACAGTGAAGCGGACGACCTACCAGCGTTTGTCGTGCTGCCCGATCCACGAGGACGGCCACCGGGTGGCATCATCGATTGGGGTGCAGGCTTTTTAGCGGTAATCGCTAAGAAACAGCGAACTCGCGGCCGATTTCGTCCGCGAATGATTCCGGTTGAATTGGCTTGGAAAACCAGCGGTCAACACCCGTTTCATGTCCGATCTCGACGCCCAGTGCTTCCCGTTCGGAGCCACTGATCGCGAAAATCTTGATATCGCAATACTCCGGGTTGCTGCGAATCGCGTCGATGGTGTTCGGGCCGTCCATGCGAGGCATTTGCATGTCCAACAAAACCACGTCTGGCCGCTGCTCGTGCTTGGCTAAGTACAACATCGCGTCGATACCGTCTTGGACCGTGTCGACGTCGTAGCCGCACAAACGCAAGTAGCCAGCCAATAGTTCTCGCTCGTTCGCATTGTCATCAACCACCAACGCTCGGCGCCCTGCAACTTCGTGTTTGGCGATGGATTTTGATGCCCCGCCTGAAGCCAAGCGGTCAAGTTCCGCAAACCTATCGAGCGCACGTGACAGCGTTTGTTCAGCGTCATCAACCAATCCCGCATCGAGTTGCTTCTGCAACAAGTGCATTGCTAAGCTGGCACTGTTGAGGCGATTGCGGAGATCGTGATTCCGTTGCTGATCCGCGGTTTTGACTTGCTCGGATGAGGCGGTTTCTTCGCCGGTTTCCAGTTCTCCGCGAAGAATGCGGACATCCTTCGGTGCATCGATGCCGACGCGAACTCGATTGCCTTCGACCCGCAGGATCTCGACGCTAACGCCGAGGTGAGGGAAGCGAATCGTTTGGTTTTCTTTTCGAGAGAGAACGAGCATGGTGGACTCCTGTTCCGAAACAGCCGCCTCGAAAAAGCGTCCGTTTCTCTACCGTATATTTGCCAGCACAACGAAAAATAAAGCGGACGTTCCGCATTTGTGTGGTAGGCAGACGCTCGACATCTTGTCGAAAACCGCTCGGAGAGCGGCACGGAATCCATCCATGCAATCCACCCATTGAAAATTTTAAAGGGCTGGCGATTCGAGTCAAGTTCAATCTATCTATCCGCCTAACTGCGAGGCCGACTGTGGTGGTACGAAGGTGAACAACTTGTAAGCGC
>JBBSJZ010000552.1:0-4238 GCA_038256795.1 Pirellulales bacterium
CCGTACCACATCGAGAAATTCCGTTCCCCTTGGTCTTCCATCTTGAAGGAACGATTGAGTGAATCGAGCACGCTGGCGGGGTTCGCGAAATCGACATTCGGGAGCGCCCGCGCGCGAAGCACGTTGGATACGGTGACGCCCAAAAGCGCTGAAGCCAGCCCGTGCCCGGTCACATCGAGCAAGAAGATCGCGAACCGCTCATCATCGATCGCAAAGTATCCGAGCGCATCGCCACCGAGTTCGGCACTGGGAATGAAACGCCAATCGATCGCGACCGGCGTTTGAATCGGAGGCGGAATCAACGAGCTGACATAGTTCGCGCCGGCCTCCATTTCTTCAGACATGCGATTCTCACTCGCCGCCAATGCCTCGAACGCCGCGTTGCGTTCGTTGAGTGTGATGAATGCGGCCGAGTGATAGCGGATTCTCGCGATGAGCTCGAGCTTCTCGGGTGGCTTGACCATGTAATCGTTCGCCCCCAACCCGAAAGCTTGGGCCTTGATGATGGGTTCTTCTTTGGACGACAGCATGACCAGCGGCGTATGCCGGGTGAGTTCATTGGCGCGGTAGAACTTGATCAAGGCAAGTCCGTCGATATCGGGCATCACGAGGTCTTGAAGGATCACGGTCGGACGCAGTCGATTGGCAGTCTCCAAAGCCTCGAACGGATTCATGCAGTGATGAAAAGCGATGTCGGGCTGGTCCGCCAACATGTGGGTGATCGCCGCGCCAACGATGGGCTGGTCGTCGACCAACAGGACGACGATTTGGTGGGAAGATTCGACGGAATTCACGTAAACTCGCTCAACTTCGGATGCGGATGACAGCTCGGAATCGACGCGGCTCGGTTTTACTTTCGAGCTCGCACCTGGATTGAAAGTCTAATGTCTCAGTCTAGACTGGGCAGGGTCGATGCACCGCACTTTTGCGATCCTTTTCTAATTGGGTCTTCTGGCCATGGCGTTCGAGCCCAATGACATGATGATGGATCTGTTCCGATCCGAGGTCGATTCGCATGCCGAAATCCTGACGTCGTCGCTGCTGTCCCTCGAACAAGATCCGACCAATGCTGCCGTTCTTGAGCAAATGATGCGGTCGGCACACTCGATCAAAGGCGCCGCGAAAATCGTCCAAGTGACCCCAGCCGCCGAAATCGCTCACGTGATCGAAGACTGCTTCGTCGCGGCCCAAAAAGGGGAATTGACGATCAACTCGAACGACATCGACGTGCTGCTCAGGGGTGTCGATTTGATGGCCAGTATTTCGGCGGCGACCAAGACTGGCACCGACTGGAGCCCCTTCGCCGCCGACGTCGACGAAGTGACCGCCGGGTTGCAAGCCGTCTTGGCACTCGAAACGAAGTCCTCTCTAACCGCCCCGAAACCTGCTGCGACGGTGACGCCAGCGGTATCGCCAGAACCCACTCCCTCCCTCGTCGCTGCCGCGTTCTTGGATCGTCACGAAGCCGAACGTTTGCGACGGGCGTTGCTCGCGGCGATCGCCGGTGACTCGCCCACCATCCACTTGGACCTCACGTCCACCACGGATTTTGATGCGGTCGGTCTAGCATTCTTGGATGCGGCATCGAAGCACCTGCGGATGGTGAAACGGTCGTTCGAGATCGAAACATCACCCGAGATGTCGCGATTGCTCGACATCGCTCGCGTTCGGCTCGCCTCGGTGGGCGGATAACGCATGGTGTCCAGCCCCAATCCATCCGAAGCCGATTTCATCATCGAGGCCCGTGAACATCTGAGTGCGTTCGAATCCTCATTGCTGGGGATCGAGTCCGCCGCGTCGGCCGAGCTCGCGCGATCACTGCTGCATGCGAGTTTCCGTTCGATTCATTCGCTCAAGGGTGATGCCGGATTTCTCGGTTACAAACGCTTGAGCCAACTCGCGCACGCGATGGAAAGTTTACTGGAACCGTTTCGTGCTTCTTCCGATCCCTTATCGACCACCATCGTCGAGGCCCTACTCAGTGCCCAAGACCAAGCTCGGTCGTTCGTCGATGACTTGCTGAATAGCGAACGAGTGGATATCTCGTCAATTGTCGCTCGGCTCGCTCAACTGGCTCCCCCGCCGGCGATCGATTCGCCGAATTTCGATTCCTTGGCGGTGATCTCGTGGACCTTGGATGATCGCGCTGACTCAATGCCGCTCGCGGCGATACTACGAGCCTTGGAATCGGTTGCAACACTTCAATCAATCGAGTTCTCCGCCGGATATTCGCTTTTCGAGCCCACCAACGATCAAAGAGTTCGCCTCAGCGGTCGCGTTGTTCCGCAGGTCGCAAGTCAGCTCGTGGACGAGGCACTCGGTTCAATCGCCCAATCGACGGGTGGTGCCTTCACCCATGATTTCAAGGCACGACACTCGGAACCCGAGTCAACGGATACGAGCGACGTTCCTCAGGGAGTTCCTCTGGCATCATTCATGGCCGAGTTGACTGGCGAGTTCCCTCGCACCATGGTCGAACTCATCTACGTGAAGAGTGACTTGGGAGAATCACTTCCCGGCCCGGTCACCGCCATTCGTGCAAGCCAAGGTCCCCATGACGGGCCAATGTCGACGGATGTGAGTTCGCCCTCACCCGCGATCGAACGGTCACTCGCAATCGAAGCCAAACCGTCGCCAATGGAAGCGACGAGTCCGGTTCAACCGATGACGAAGACGGAACGCAGCACATCGCTGCGAATCAACATCGATGTGCTCGATCGATTGATGAACTTGGTCGGCGAATTGACGTTGGTTCGTAACCAGTCGCAATTGGTGCTTGGACACAGTGATGGACTCGGCGCGAGTGTGTTGCAACGACTCAATAGTGTCACCTCCGAATTGCAAGAAACGGTGTTGCAAACGCGGATGCAACCCGTGGCAAATTTGTTCGGAAAGTTTCCGCGGATGGTTCGTGATTTGGGACGACAGCTCGGTAAAGAAATCGATTTAGAGACCACCGGTCAAGAAGTTGAGCTCGACAAGACCGTCTTGGAGCAGTTATCCGATCCGCTGATGCACTTGATCCGAAACAGTATCGATCATGGACTCGAGCTACCGGAAACGCGAATCGCGGCTGGGAAGTCGAGTACGGGAAGAATCACGCTTTCAGCGACTCCCGCTGATGGTCAAGTCTTGATCGAGATTCGCGACGACGGCCGTGGCATCGACCCGCGATCGGTCCGTGAAAAAGCGATCGCCATGGGCTTGCGAACCGAGGCCGAGTTGGTGGGCATGTCCGCCAGGGATTTGTTCGCATTGATTTTGTTGCCCGGATTCTCGACGGCCCAAAAGATCACCGACATCTCCGGTCGCGGCGTCGGAATGGATGTGGTCAAGACCAACGTCGAACGGCTCGAAGGCACGCTCACGATCGATTCCTGGCCCGGTGTCGGGACGACGATGCAGTTGCGGGTACCTCTCACCCTGGCGATCATTCCCTGCTTGATGGTTTCATCCGACGGTCAACAGTACGCGATGCCACAGCGTGGTCTCGAGGAAATTGTTTGCCTTTATCCGGGGAGTTCTGTGACAATCCAGCAATCGTTTGATTCAGAAACCTATCATCTTCGCAATCGATTGCTTCCCGTCGTTCGTTTCGCCGAAGTGCTTCGTCGACCGCTGCCATTCACGCCGCAGGTGAAGGCCGAGATACTGCAAACGTACAGGCCGGAATTACTGGATCCGAACCGCATCGAATACATCCTGGTGCTTCGCTCGGGCGGTCGTCGGTTCGGGTTGCTCGTCGACGATGTGATCGGAACCCAGGAAGTCGTGGTCAAGCCGATGCACCCCGCACTGAAGCGGTTGAGTGTTTTTTCGGGAGCGACCCAGCAGGGTGATGGCACAATCGCGATGATCGCCAGCGCCGAGGGAATCGCCGAACACTCTCGAACTCGCTTTGAAGAGGCCAAGTCGACCGCCGTCGCGAGACAACGAGACCCCGCCGAGGTGCACCGTGTGTTGCTCTTCGAATGTGGTGCGGGGGAACAGTTTGCATTGCCAATCATTCAAGTCGCTCGCGTCGAACCGTTCGACGCGTCGCAGGTAGAAACCGTGGGTAAGGAGCAATTCATTTGTCTCGACGGACGAACCACACGGTTGATTCGACTCGATCGGTACCTCGACGTTTCGACTCTACCACCGGGCAGCGAATCGTATGTAATCTTGCCAAAATTCGTTCCCGAAGCGATGGGAATCGTCATTTCGCGAATCGTCGACAATCAATCACTGTCGATGAC
>JBBSJZ010000553.1:0-4236 GCA_038256795.1 Pirellulales bacterium
CTCAATCAAACCGGTGCATTGGTGATGGAAGCAGTTGGCGTCGGCGGGAATACGGTACTCAGTCGCATCGTGCAAATGGTTGCCGATGCGCAACGTAGTCGTGCACCGATTCAAAAGCTTGTCGATGTAGTCGCCCGGTATTTCGTTCCTGCAGTGATCCTTTGTTCGATTGCCGCATTCATCGGTTGGGCAACGTTTGGCCCCGAGCCTCGTTTGGCTCATGCCTTCGTGGCTGCCGTGGCAGTGTTGATCATCGCTTGCCCATGCGCTTTGGGTTTAGCAACCCCCATGTCGGTGATGGTTGGTGTCGGTCGCGGTGCGAAAGAAGGTGTGTTGATCAAAAACGCTGAAGTCCTGGAAGTGATGGAGAAGGTCGATTGCATTGTCGTCGACAAGACGGGAACTCTCACGCAGGGGCGACCAGAAGTAACGGCCATCGAGACATTCGGCGACTGGAACGACGATCGAGTGTTGAAGCTTGCCGCCGCGGTGGAAAGTCAAAGCGAGCACCCGCTTGCCAAAGCTGTTGTGCGAAGGGCGAAGACCGATAAGTTGGAAGTCAATGAAGCAACCGATTTTGAGAGCATCACCGGCGGAGGCGTGCGAGCAACCGTCGACGGCGCGAACGTCTTGATTGGAAAGGCGGATTTGCTGGCGGAGCAAGGGATTCATGGAGTCGATGACGCTCGGAAGATTGCTGCGTCGCATCAACAGGAAGGAAGCACCGCGATCTTTATCGCGATCGACGGCAACGTGGCGGCCGTGATCGCGATCGCTGACCCGATCAAGGAAAGCACACCCGGCGCGCTGAAGACCCAACATGAATTGGGTTTGAGGGTCATCATGCTGACAGGCGACGCGGAGGCGACTGCGAAGGCCGTGGCAGACAAGCTGGGCATCGACGAATTTCATGCGGGCGTTTCGCCGCAGGATAAACACGACTTTGTTCGCAAATTGAAGAGTGATGGCAAAGTGGTGGCAATGTGTGGCGACGGTATCAACGATGCTCCGGCGCTGGCAGAGGCGAACGTGGGCATTGCAATGGGGACGGGAACTGGCGTGGCGATCGAGTCTGCGGGCGTAACGCTCGTCGGCGGAGATCTTCGAGGTGTAGCTGCAGCCGGGAATTTGAGCCGCAAAACGATGAGCAACATTCGGCAAAACTTGTTCTTTGCGTTCATCTACAATGCTCTAGGAATACCGATTGCCGCTGGACTGCTGTACCCGTTCTTCGGAATTCTTTTGAGTCCAATGATTGCGGCAGCGGCGATGAGCTTCAGCAGTGTTTCGGTCATTGCGAATGCGCTTCGTTTGCGATCCGCGAAGCTGAGTTAATGGTCGACCAAGCCTTCCGGCACGGTCCAAAAGAATATTTTGGATTTCCGTGAAGAAAGGCAAGCGGGCCAGCATCTAACCCGTGTGACGGTCGGAAATTCGCACTCCCGTGGCGAAACGTCGCCCCCAGGAGTGCCCATGTTGGTTAGTGAAGATGTCATTGAGCGAGCGTGTCGAGGTGAGCCGGACGCCCAGCGAGAGATTTACGAAGCGTTCTTCCCGCGCGTCTATCGATTGGTTCGTCGTATTGTCGGTGAATCCGACGCGGATGATGTGAGTCAGGATGCGTTTGTGCAGTTGCTGTCGAAATTGAATACGTTTCAAGGCAATTCAGAATTCTCCACTTGGGTACATCGGGTCGCGGTCAATCAGTCGCTACAGCATGTGCGATCACGAAATCGACATCCCACCGAGATGCTTCACGAGGCTGCAATGGCGAATCAGAATACACGTCAACAATACGGCTTGGCGGAACTGCTCGATGTTGCGATGCGTCGAATCGACGTGGAACTACGAACGATTTTTCAGTTGAAGGAAGTGGACGGTTTGGCCTACAGCGAGATCGCTCAGGTCGTAGGAATTCCCGAGGGCACCGTTGGGTCACGGCTGAACCGGGCTAGGAGGGAGCTGCAAAATCAATTACTCGACCTGGGATGGGAGACTTAATATGCGATGCCAAGATGCGACCGAGCTGCTCTCGGCTTACTTCGACGAAGAACTGAATGACAGCGATGCCGCGCGGGTTCGTCAGCACGTTCAGACGTGTCAACGTTGTCAAACGGAGCTGCAATCCTTTGAGCGAATCCACGTATTGGCAGGACAGTTCCAAGAGCCCAAGATTGCGGCACCGTCTTGGGAGTCATTCGCTGCGAGATTGCAAGTGTCGCAGCAGCAGGCACCGCAGCAATCCACATTGCTGACGGAGCGACGGCGGTCAAGAACGAAGGATGTCGTCATCATTGTGGCGGCCTTAGCCGCGTCGGTGCTGATCATGCTTGCGGTGCGTCGTCCCGAAAAGTCCGATCGCCAAACCGATGGTCACGCACACTCGCACTCTTCCGCGATGGCTGGCGTCATGCCGACATTGATCGATTTCCAAGAAGTCGTCTCCAATTTCCAGCACGATGCGATGCACGCATCTGAAGCGTTTTCGGCGTTATACGCAGGTGAAGAAGTGTCGATTGAAAATGCGGAACAAAAGCTTGGCTACCGTCCGCAAGTGAAGCAGGCGTTGCCAGCGGGAGTCCAATTGGTTTCGACACGAGTGCTGAAGTTACCTGAGTGCAATTGTGTCGAGGGAGAATGTCTGTGTGGCCCCAATGGCTGCAATTGCCTTGCTTGCGTATGTGAGCGACCGGATGGATCGAAATTCATGTTGGTCGAGAACTGCAAGTCGCAGAAAACGAGTTTCGGTGACCTACCGACTCAGCTCGTTCGTCGCGGTAATCGAGAATTGAAAGTGACACAGACGGACAAAGGGCTGGCGGCTTCCTGGGAAGGCGCACGCGCTCGCATGACTGCGATCGGTTTACGAGACATCAGTGAGCTGGATGGACTGCTGGCATCGAACTAACCGCAGAGGGCATTTAGCCCAGTGTCACGGTCGGAAGCTTACGACCGAAGCAATGGGATTGGACTGCTTCGGGTCGCTGTTGTACACATGCTTTTTCCACTGACGTTCGAGTTCGGTGACGCTGGCGATTTGATAGTGATGTTGCAGTGATAGTTGGTAGCCGACTCGCATGGCGTCCATGCCGAACCGAGTCACCTTTTGAATGTCGCCTTTCGCGCACAAGAACTTGGTCAGTGACGCACTCTGTCCATAGAACGCGGCCATCTGGTCGACCGAAGTAAACTGTTCCAGGCCAAACAGCACGGACAGCGGCATCGCTGATCCTCGGTGCAACGCATCTCGACAATCACGTTCATGCAACGAACGTTTATGTTCGGTATCGGCAAGCATCGCGGCACCCTCGTCAAGCCAATGCGGTGGTTGTTGGCCATCGAAACGGTCCGATAGGACGACGTGTGTCAGTTCATGAGGAAGGGCTGGTAGGTTTCCATCGGGGTCAACCAGTAAGTCAATTCGTCTCGAAAGCGTGCGGCCAGAATTGACTTGAATTAGGCTACTGCCAAGAGTTTGAGACCCCGCTTGGCCGACAGCTTGAACATAGTTTGCCTGGGTGCCGTGGACGTGAATTTCACAACGAGGAGACCACGCGCTCAGCGGACCATCGCACCAAGCACGTCCGAGTTCGAATCGGAGCGATTCACAAAGCTCCGCAACCTTGTCTGGAACTAGGCCGGTCGCATGACTGGTCACAACGAAATTCTCGGAAGTGAATCGTGTCTCGTTCGCCTGCAGTGTCGATTTGTGTCCGAAAGCAAACAATGCCACTACGGCTAGGACAATGAAACGTCGTGGCAACTGGACACCTTCTCAAGCACGGTATGCGAACAAACTTTGTAGTCCTCCGCACACTCGGGTGACCCACCAGCGAGTCGGAAATACAGTTTTTGTGCCGCGATTCTTTGCCTAACGTGAGAATCTTAAGTATCGAAAACCTAACTCTTTATCCACACTGGGTTTCCGGTTTTAGACAATGCACGTCATGCAAGCGCTGACGGCTCTCCAGTGCCTCAAACGCAGGCAATGAATCGCTGATTCCTTACGCACCCGTCTGGCTGGGACTTCATGGCTTGACCAACAGAATTGCAACAAATTTGGCTCATCCGACTAAAGCGTACTTTGCTTGATGTAGCGAGTAGAGCAGTAGTTCGAAGTATTCGCGATCGCGAATGCCGTAGGACTGTCGCTGGACGGTCTTGATTTTGTTGTTGGTACCCTCCATCGGGCCGGATGAGATTCGGTGATCGAAGTAACTCAACAGCCCATCTTCC
>JBBSJZ010000554.1:0-4234 GCA_038256795.1 Pirellulales bacterium
ATGACGACACGTGGTTTCTGGTACGCGAGACGGGCGGCATCAGTGACTTTACGGGCGCAGCGGGCAAGCCAATGCCGATGGAACCTGGGGATGTCGAGCGGTTTGTGAACAAACCGAATGTTGAAGACGATGAGGACGTCGTCATCAAGACATCGATTCCGTTCAAGGCGGGCGACCGCATTCGCGTCAAAGAAGGAAACTTTGAAAATCAAGAAGGTGATGTTGATGCTGTCGATGAAGCGAACGGCCGAGTCACCGTGATCATCAATATCTTCGGGCGAAGTGTCCCGATGGAACTCGACCATTGGCAAGTCGAACCGCTGTAGGCGATGTTTTCAGTGGACAGGAGCCATTGGACGCGAAGCGTCGGCGGCAACTGGACACCGGATACCTTACGAATCAATTTCTCTGACAACTGTTCACTGACGACTGACGACTGACGACTGAATTATGGCTAAGCAAGTAACGGGACAGGCAAAGTTTCAAATTCCTGGTGGAAAAGCGACTCCGGCACCGCCGGTTGGTACTTCCTTGGGTAAGTTTGGTGTGAACTTGGGCCAATTCGTGATGGCGTTCAACGAGCGCACCAAGGAATACGACGGCACACCGATTCCTGTCGTGGTGACGGTCTACAACGATCGTAGTTTCGAATTCATCACCAAGAGCCCTCCAGCGGCAGCACTTCTCAAGCAATCCGCTGGGATCGCCAAGGGTAGCGGCGTGCCACACAAAGAAAAGGTTGGCAAAGTGACGCGTGCTCAATGCGAAGAGATCGCCAAGAAGAAGATGGCCGATCTCAACGCTCGCAGCATCGATCAAGCGGCACGCATGGTCGAAGGCACAGCCCGCAGCATGGGCATCATCGTCGAAGGTTAATTCTAAGCCTTGCGAATGAATGAGGCGGCATAGCTGCGGACCTGGCTTCCATTGAGCACGTGGACCATTCGTAGCTGCTGGACCTGTTCGTCGCTGAAGGATGTCATTGGCACGTGGACGAGATGTTTTTTGTGACGCCGTGCCAATCGTTGCCAACCGCTGCCCGGAGGTAGCGATGACATCACGGCGATCTCGCGGGCTCGCGAATGCAAGCACGCCGCTGCGATCAATCGCTCTTCGAGTGTTTCGGTGAAGTCGAGTCGGGCGTCGTTCCAGATATCCGGAATCATGATTGGCGGATACAAGAACATGGCGCCGCCATAGATTGCCAGCCCGATTCCAGGACCGACCATCTGTTGCCCAAAGTTGGTGGCGTAAAATGCCAGTGTCGACTCGTTTTGATGTTCGGCAAACCAAGTTGTCCGCCAAGGGTACTCACGCGGGTCCGAGGGTGAATCGAACAACATCACGCAAGTGTCCAACGTGCCCCGGCTCGGCGGTACGACCTTGACGTAAATCTGCCGCTCATACCAATGACGCAGGGTATCGCGGATGTCGATGCCGTCTTTGACGCTCGTCGTGAACTTTTCGGTTTTGGCTAAGTCGTTACCGAGGATCGCCTTGGCGCGATCGAGCACCCGAGTGCGGAAGTTCTCGATCTTTTCATCCTCAGGCGGGTAGCTGCATTGGCCGTACGGATTCCAGCCGTACTGCCATCGCTGACGATCTTTCTCCGCAGGCCGTGGTTGCAATTTGAGGGTTCGCCAGGCCATCGGCGGTCCGGGCAACCGGCTCACGAGCGAGACCGTATCTCCATCGGGCATGCGGCCTTGATCAATCCCAAGGGTGATCATCGGCAGATCATCGTGCTCTGGGCTGGACGGATACGCATAGCGGTTCGCTTGTTCAGCCACATGCAGCGCGAACGGATCGCCGAGAATTTGCTTCGCTGCCGTCACGATCGTCACCAAATCGGGCGTCATGCGGCGGTGGATCAACGACAGGTTACGAATGTACTGCAGGCACTTGGAGAGCAGCAGCGGCGTCACCCGCCGAGCTCGATTGCCCAGTTCCGCTTGGTACGAAATTCGTGCCGCGATCAGCAGCTCTTTGACACCGTCGATTTGGACGTCGTCATCTTCGACGAGATCCGATCGTGCCCGCTCATAGAGCGACGTGATGGAGGGAAGTTCGCCAAAGAAAAACGCGAGTGTGCGGGGCTCGATGCCGTACCGTCGCGGCGTCAGGACCTCGTCGTGCGTGGGCAGCTCCAGTCGATTCTCCGCTTCACTCTCGCCGAGGCCTTGAACTTCAATGCCTGAGCGACTCGTTAATTCGTTGTAAGCCTCGCGAATCCATGGCCAGTACAGCACACTGACGACGACGAGAATCCGCTCGTGACGCGTTTCGAGATTCTTCAATCTCCAAGCCATGTGCAAGATGCGCTGACGAGTTTGGTCGTCCGGCGGCCGCGTGATACTCGGCAGCACTGCGGCAGCGAAGCGATCCAGTGACACGCGTCGGACCGCGAACGGATCCGGCATGATCGTCGAGTAGGGCCGAAACGGATCGGTTTCCAGATCGATGTAAGCCCGCGGAATGTGTTCACCCATCGCCGCTCGGATGGCCATGATCACAGGCTGGCAGGGGTCGACGGGAACATAGCTGAGCGGTGCATCGTCCCAGTCGTCGTCGTCATCATCGTCGTCGTCTCCAACGTCCTCATCACCATCAACAACGTCGTCGTTCGTCTCAAATTCGTCGGCAGGTCCATCATCCGATGCATCCCAAGGGGTGCTGCCCCAATCTTCCTCGTCGGGCTGCGTTTCAAAATTGACGGGTGAGGCTTGGATCACAATGGTGGGTCGCGGCAGTTCCAGAACTGCGGCTTCGACTTCAGCTCGAAACGATTCCGGCAGCGGGACGGCGACGCAATCGAAGGGATGGTCGAGCATCCAGCGCCGGACACTCAGCGCGAATTGGCCGCTTCCATGAATGACGGGCAAGACCGTGATTCGTGGCCCCAATCGAAGCAATTCCGGTACTTCGTCAGATGTCACGTCGCTCATGAATGATCGCAGTCGGAATGTACGAGGACGAGCGGAACATCACGGTGGCCAATTTCCGCGTCGGCTCGTTAGTCTACAACGAAGACGTCATGCCCAGGAGTACAGACGCCATGTCAACGCTTCGTTGGGGGAGAGGGCAGGGTGACGGGTAGGAAAATAGCCGCCGCTCGCCTTAGACCTTTTCACCCGGATCCACGCGCATCCGTCGCGGCAACTCAAGCAGCCTCTCGACGCTCGCCTTTATCGCTTTCGCCGCCGGGTTGGATCATCAGTGCTGGGACGGACGATATCGTGCGAATGTGCAAATCACGCTGCGGGAATGCGATTTCGAGTCCGGCGCCACGGAACGATTGATTGATGGCGGTGTGCAGCTCCGTGATCACTTGCAACCGATTCTCGAGTGTCGGCAGGAACGCCCGAAGCACCAGATTGAGTGAGTTGTCACCGAAGCCTTCGAACGAGGCAATCGCGGCGGGCTCCTTCATCACCATGGGATGCTCATTGGCCGCTTTAAGGAGTAGCTCGCGTGCCTGTTCAGTGTCCGATCCGTACGCCAATCCGACTTGGACCATGATGCGATTCACTTTGTCCGAGAGCGTCCAGTTGAGTAAACGCCCGGTGATGAACTCTTTGTTCGGCACGACGTATTCCTTGCGGTCCCAGTTCGTGATGGAAGTCGCCCGAATGCGAATCCGCGACACGACGCCCGACACATCGTCCACGGTGACGACATCTCCCACGCGAATCGGTCGCTCCAGCAGAATGATCAGCCCAGCGACGAAGTTGGCGAACATCTCTTGAAGACCGAATGCCAGCCCGAAGGTCAAAGCGGTTGCGAGCCACTGAATCTGTGACCACTGGAGCCCGATGGTGGAACACGCGGCGATCGTACCGATCATCACGATGACGTAGCTGACCAACGTCGTCACGGCGTAACGAACAGAAGCATCAAGCGGCAATTGCTGAAGAACCGACATTTCCAGCAACCCCGGTCCGTTGCGAAACATCACGAACGTGACAACGAGAATGAGGATCGCAAGCGCCAGGTCAGACAGCGTGACCGAGTTTGTCGACGTCTCGTCCGAGGACATCACCGCGGCTGAACTTGCTGTCCCGTTCGTGCCACTCGCGACGGATACCGGCAACATCGGTGAACTGGCGACCGCGACGACCGGGGCGTCTGATTTTCCCCACACGGGATAGTTCCCGATCATGCTGAGCGCAGGCAAGACTTGAATCCAAATCATCCACAGCCCGACTAACGTGGCTGCCGTCATGCCACTGCTAAT
>JBBSJZ010000555.1:0-4213 GCA_038256795.1 Pirellulales bacterium
ACGACGCCGAAGTGTTTTTCGAGCGGGCGATTGCCAAAGACCCGACACTCCCTCGGGCTCGGCAGGGACTCGCCCGACTGAGTCTGGAACTGAACAAGAACGACCAAGCCCTCGCGCTCTACGACGAAATCGTTGCCGCAGCACCGGACGATCTTGATTCACAATTGCTGCGATGCGCTTGCCTATTTGATTTGCGTCGTGACGATGACGCCATCGTCGGATTGCGGACGATCCTCGCTGCCGACGAATTCAACTTTGCCGCGAGACACTCTCTCGCGAGTCGCTTAGCTGAAAGAGGCGAACAGCGCCAAGTCATCGAGTTGGTCGAGCCATTGATGAAGACGTTTCCAGATGATGTGTCACTCAACTATTTGCTCGCGTCCGCGTACACCGAAATTGGCGAGACGACGCTTGCGGAAACGCACCTCCAGACGCACTTGGACGGACGTGCTCAACTCGATGAACTGGGGCGGATGAAGCGAAGATTGAGCGTCAATCAATCCGACGGCGAGGGCATCCTCCGCTTGGCCACGGGATACTTGCGATACCAGTGGGACGAAGCCGAAATATGGCTGGTCAAGGCAATCAATGCGTTGCCGGAATCTCCAGCCGCCTACCGCGCGATGTCCGAGTATCAAATGAAGCGAGGCGACCAACGGCGTGCGAAAGAGTATGCGAAGGCGGCGGACACGTTGTTGAATTTGCAGTGACGTTTGGGCATCCAATCAGTCCACGTGACTCAGGGCAAGGCCCGAAGGCCGTTGTTGATTTTGTTCGAACTCATTTTCAACTCATCTCGCAAAACACCCGCGAGTCGCTCGACTTGTGCCACGTCGTTGTAGGCCTGAAATGCGATTCGCAGCACTCGCACGTCCAAATCGCTCGAGGTGAAAACGGGTAACTCAAAACCGTGCGTTTCTCGTAGCTCGCGTTGCAGCGGATCTTGCTCACTCGTTCCCGCCGCCGAGCCTCGGGGTGGGAGAGGGACGGCGACGAGGCTTCCAAGCATCGAATCGGGAGCCGGCGCGTAGATGCCGAGTGCATCGCACAATAGGTCTCGACACTGAATCGCGTGTCGGCGATTTCGACGCATCAATTCATCAATCCCGCCTTCGTGGAGGGATTGGAGAAACTCGATCGCACGCGGCAGCGCCAGGAGCGGCGATGGGTCGAAGGTTCCAGGCCAATCGAACTCGCACAAGAAACGTGATCGGTCGCTGCGGTCTCGATTGGCCGCGTGGCTGATCACCGTCGGACGCACTTCACGTTGCCACTCGCGGCGAACCCACAAGAACCCAGACACCTTCGGTGCGCACAACCACTTGTGATGGTTCGCGGTGTAGTAATCAGCGCCGAGTTGGCTCAAGTCAAGCGGCAACATGCCGGGACCGTGAGCACCGTCGACGAGGACTCGCGCGCCGCTCGCGTGGGCGACGTCGATGATCTCGCGCAGCGGGAAGACGAGACCGGATGGGCTCGTGACGTGATCCACGAGTACGAGACGCGTTCTTGAGGAAATCACCCGCTGGATCGCCGCAATCACTTCATCCGGCCCGGAAATCGGAAACGGAACTTTTGCCACAACAACCTTGGCTCCCGATGACCGGGCGGCATAGTGGACGGCATTCGTGCAAGCGTTGTAGCCGTGGTTCGTGACAACGATCTCATCATCGCGGCTGAGCGGAATCGATCGCACGACGGCGTTGACGCCATCCGTCGCATTGCGAACCCATGCCAAATCCGCAGGATCGGCATGGACCAGCCGCGCTAAACATTCTCGGACATGATCGAGTTTCGGTTCGAGGCTGCGCTCGGGGGCGAGGAACTCGATCGGGTCCGCCTCCAATCGCTGTTGATACTCGCGTTGATTCTCCAGCACTACGGTCGGCGTCGCACCAAAGGATCCGTGGTTAAGAAACGAAAGCTGAGGATCTAATGCCCAGTGATCGCGAAATGGATTCATGGTCGGTCCAGTATCCGCACACCGCGCGCTTGCCGAGTGTGCGATTGTGTCAATTTGCTTGCTGCGGTCGAACATGATGCCCTAAAATTGGGATGGTGCCGCTATCGGCACTGATATTGCACTTACATCCGTTGAGCACAAGCGGTCCAGACCGCTTGGTCGGTGGTGAATGGTGCAACGTCCGAGCCGCTTTGAATGGGGGGAGTCCAATCCGATGAGTCACGAAACAATCAAACTTCATCACTGGAATGTGACGACAAGCGAATTATTTGCGCGATGGCAGCTGGAACATCGCAATTTGCAGCTGAGTGTCGATCAACTGCGACGATGGATTTTCGAAGTTAGTCAAAGTGCTGAGGCTCGTTACGCGGAGACTGCGGATCGATTGATGTCGCTCCGGGGGCGATTGATGGAGCACTTTGATCGGGAAAACATGCTCGGCCGGCAGCTCTTGGCGAGCCAGCCTGGGGCGGCTTTGGAACTGGCCGCGATGTGCCGGCAATGCGATTCGGACCACGAATTGCTGCTCGGACGTTTGGACGACTTGGTCGTTCGACTTCGCCAATGTCCACCCCGAGTCGCGAGTTGGTCCGCGACGACCCACGAGGCCGAATTGCTCGTCGATGGGGTCGAGGAGCACGAGGAACTTGAGGCGGATCGCGTCAAATGCTGGTTGGGCGGGTCGTAACGCGGTCGGGCGAACGACACCCGCGTCATTGGCAAGCTTTGTGGGTTGCCACCGCTTGCCCAAGGCCCGACAAGTTTCGATAGTGGGGTGGCCGTTGAATTCGTCACCTCCCCGAGACATAGATTACCGATATGAGCGTTTTAGTAGCCCAGCAAGCACCGTCATTTAGTGCTGACGCCGTGATGCCGGACGGACAATTCAAGAAAGTTTCCCTCGACGATTACCAGGGTAAATCCGTCTTGCTGTTTTTCTGGCCACTCGATTTTACGTTCGTCTGTCCCACCGAGATCATCGCGTTCAGCGATCGTGAAGCGGATTTCGCGGCGCTCGGCGTGCAGATTCTCGGTGTTTCGATCGACAGCCACTTCACCCACCTGGCTTGGACCAACACGCCACGCAATCAAGGGGGCATTGGTAAAACCGCGTACCCGCTGATTGCCGACTTGAACAAACAAATCTCGCGTGACTACGACGTGCTGCTCGGTGGCGGTGTAGCGCTGCGGGGTTTGTTCTTGCTCGATAAAAATCACGTCGTGCGTCACCAAGTCGTCAATGATTTGCCGCTCGGACGCAGCGTCGATGAGGCGTTGCGAATGGTCAAGGCGTTGCAGTACTTTGAGACGAACGGCGAGGTTTGCCCCGCGAACTGGCAAGAAGGCAGCCGCACGATCAAGCCAGGTGTCGATTCGAGCAAAGAATTCTTCAGCGCTGAATACGCCAATTGAGTCCTGCGGCTAACGCCGTCGAACGCTAGAAAGAGAAATGCGAATGTGGATATCGAATGAATTGGGGATCGCCTCATTCACGCATGGGGCGCTCACGCTCGAAGTCGATGGGCGCGGTGGTGCTCATGGAATCCACCTTCGCACCGTGAATCGTTCACTGGGTGATGCCCCACTTTCGACGAGTCGGATCGAGTCGGTCGACCGCGATACTTTGCCGGCGGCCGTTGATCAATTCATTCGCGGTGATGAGTGGCATTTGAGTTTACCTCAAGAGTCCGGCTCCTACTCGCTCGAATTAGTGCTGCGGCCGATTTTGGAGACGCCATCGGAGAACGATCCACCGTTTGTGGCTTTGGAAGTCACCCTGGCGATCCACACGTCGCTCTTGGATGCGCACCCCATGTTGGATCTGGTGGTGGTGACGAGCGGCACCCGCAGCGCCCGTGCGATTGGCATCGAACCGTTGTCGCGATCCTCGGGATGCGCCGCGGTGACGCTGGGCCAACTCGGTTCCGTATTACTGGGGCCGCACGATTATCCATTTACTTCGGACCAGTCGGGAGATAGCGAGATTCGCTTGCGGCTGTTTGGTGAGTTCCTAGAGAAAGGCGTGATCCGCAAGGCGCGTCCCTGGATCGTGCTCGGCGCAGCGTCCGACGAAACGACGCAAATTCTCTGGGACCAGCTTTGCGAAGCGCCGCTATCGCTGAGCTAATAGTCGTTGACCGCTCCACCGGTCAATGTTTTAGCAACTGACCGTCGGAGCGGTCAGCGACTCTCTGGCTCATGAAAGACTCGATAGGGCTTCCAGAAACCGGCTTCCCTGCGCACGATGCC
>JBBSJZ010000556.1:0-4200 GCA_038256795.1 Pirellulales bacterium
CTCGCAAACTCAGTTCGACGAGCGGCAAGACCGCCGCTGATATTTCGTCTCCATGAACCTGGAATGCGTCGACGAGCTGCTGCTTAATTCGCTGGCGTTTCGCTTCCGGTAGCAAAATCTTGGCCACGTCCTCCATCCGACCGCGATTACGGAACTGAGTGAGCGTGCATTCATTCACCGCAAAATCATTCGCGTACCAAGCCATCGTAATCATCGTCTGAGTGGATCTCTCATTCACATCCGTTACATGGCCGACTTGCCGATACGCGGATGCGCCGAGGCTTTGAAAGACCGGATCACCGACGCATAGTTCCGCCGTCGGGTCGAGCGCTCGCGGCCTCGCAGCCGGTCCCCCTAAATAGTCGATGATGGAGCCGGTGGACTGCGCCGCTGCCGGGTCACGATCGACCGCCATTAGCCGCGCAATCCCCACGACCGCGAAACTCAACAAAAAAAACCAAAACCCCATCCCCAGCATTCGCTGCAAGACGCCAGAATTATGCATGACGGAACCCATCGATCGGCTGAATTGAACAAAGCACTTGCGACAACTTAGTGGCATCAACTGCATCCCGCGAAGCTTTTCGGGCGGCACTGAGCATTCTGCCAAAAACGACATTCATTCGCCGACCGCGTGCGCAAGCCGAGAGCGTCAACAGGGCATCTTTCAACGAGGATTTTTGAATGCTATCTGAGAACGAATACGCCATTGGCCAACAGTATCCTTCATTCCCGATCGGCTGCGTCTCGTAGCGCCCTGGAAAAAAGTGAACCGTCCATTGATCTCGTTGGGTGCACCCAAAAATCACGCGGTCCGTCGTCTCGGTAATTGATGTGGTGGTCACGTTCGGGTTCTGCGATCGAGCCAGCCGCGGCCACGGCCAAGCATCCAAAAAGACCGAATCAACTTTAACAAGCAATCCTGAACCCTTTGTGTTCGGCACGATTGATGCTTTGCGGCTGAGTCCGACCGATTCTAGCAGTCAACGATTGGCCTGTGGAAGCGAATGGGTCCATCCGGCTTTTCCGTGGATTCATCCAGACTGCGGGATTTTTTTAGGCATGGCGGTGGTGTCCGAAGTGTGACATTTGCGTGCTTTGAAATGCTGGCGGCAAGCAAGACTCGCCGCCAGCCAGAGACGTCGTTCGGCGCACCCCCACCGCGATATCCCTGGCAAGTTGCGTCCCCGCAGTGCTCGCGTCCGTTTCTCGCGGCAACTCTGAAAGTACCCAATCTCGAAAGCTCAAATAACTCATTCGGACACCATCGCGATGCCTCCAAAAATTCCACCATCCCTCGCTTCCCACGGTAAAGCCGGATGGACCCTTTGTTTCCGGTGCGTACGTGAGCCGGTACTTCGATCTCGATGGAGCGAACCGGGTGATCCGACGCTACCGTCCCCAGCAGTAAGTTGATGTCCGATCATGTCAAACTTCGACGGATCAGCCGATGGGAGTTCGGTCGCGAGCTGCGCCGCAATTCTCTTGAGTGGTTTAGGGTCAAAGATGGTGACGAATTCGGAAAGTGATCCCAGTGAAGCTCGCCCGACCCGAACTTCTTCTGGACATTTTTGAGTGTGCTGGCTTGCTGCAGTCCTCGCAGCGACGTGAGGATAGGATTGACCATCCACATGAGCACCAGCACGCCGTACGGGTCCATGTGCAGATCACGATTATGGGACTTGTCACGCCCGGTGCCGATCTCATGTAGAGAGTCCAGCAGCGGCCAGATCTTCTTGAAGAATTTCAGGCCTTGCAGGTCAGCCGCCCGCAGGTCGGGTTTGTCCTTGGCGGATGCGTCGGTACTCGGGTCAGTCGGTGGGCCATCGACTAAGTCTTGGTCGGTCTTGGGGACCGGCTTGCACCGTTTCGTGATTCGGCTAGGCACTGGAAAAACCGTTGGGTGTCAACTTGGCGGACCATCCGCCGTGCATAGTTGGTGCGCAAACGGTGTGCCAAAGTGAAGTAACATTCAGTGCGAAAATCTCGTGCCGAACAGTATTGATCCTGACCCCGAATTGCCCAAGGGTTGCGCGAGTCGCACGAAACTTACTTGAGAATCATGTCGTCGACCGTCTTGCCGCCTGGGATCATGGGCAGCACGTGTTCTTGGTAGGGAACCTCGACATCCAGCAAGAACGGTCCCTTGTATTCGATCATCTCGGTTAGGGCGCTCTTTAAATCGGACTTGTCCTTGACGGTCGCTGCACCGCATCCGTAGCCCTTGGCGATGGCGACAAAGTTGGGATATCGATTGTCCGCGTACGCGAATCGGCCTGCGTCACTCTTTCCCTTGGCTTCTTCGTGATGGATTGGTCCAAGATAGGTGTGGGCACGGTTACGATCCATGAAGCGATCTTCCCACTGCACCACCATGCCCAGGTGTTGGTTATTGAGCAGCAGGATCTTGACGGGTAATTCTTCACAGAAGCACGTCGCCAGTTCCTGGATATTCATTTGGAAACTACCGTCACCGTCGATGTCGACGACGAGCGAGTTGGGATGAGCGGCCTGGACGCCCATGGCGGCTGGCAAACCGAAACCCATCGTGCCGAGTCCACTGCTGCTGTGCCACGTTCGCGGACGATTGAACTTGAAGAACTGGGCCGCCCACATTTGGTGCTGGCCGACGCCGACCGTGACGTAGGCATCCATCTCAGCGGTCATGTCGCTGAGCGTGCGAATCGCGTGCTGTTGAGTGATGCCGTCGAATGATTCGTCGTAGGCGAACGGGTACTTCGCTTTGAGGTCTTCACACTGTTTTTTCCACTCGTCGATTTCGGGCGCTTCGACGATCTTGTTCAAGTCATGGAGCACGGCCTTCACGTCGCCGCGAACGGGGATGTGCGCGACCTTGATTTTGTTCAGTTCCGAGGCGTCAACATCGACGTGGATGATTTTGGCACCCTTCGCAAACGACTCCACGTGGCCGGTCACCCGATCGTCAAAACGAACGCCGAGGGCGATGAGCAAGTCGCAGTCGCGAACCGCATAGTTCGCGTATGCCGACCCGTGCATCCCCAGCATGTCGAGTGATTGCGGGTCGGTGCCTGGGAACGTCCCCAATCCCATCACGGTGGTGGTCACGGGGATCTTGGTGATCCGTGCCAACTCGCGAAGCTCGTCGCTGGCATCAGCAATGATGATGCCTCCGCCCGCGTAGATGACGGGTCGACGGGCTCGTTTGATGGCTGCAGCGATCAAGCGAATTTTTTCGCTGGCGACAACTGGCGGTGTCGGATCGTAACCTGGCAAGTCCATTTCGACGTTTTCGGGAAGCTCGAGCGACGCCATTTGAACGTCCTTGGGCATGTCCACGAGCACGGGACCGGGACGGCCCGTCGAAGCGATATGGAACGCTTCCTTCATCACCCGCGGCAAGTCGGCGATATCGGTGACGAGATAATGGTGCTTGGTGATGCCACGGCAAACTTCGACCATCGGCGTTTCTTGGAACGCGTCCGTGCCGATCGCCTTGGTCGGAACTTGACCGGTGATGCAAACCAGGGGGATGCTATCCAGCTTGGCGTCGGCGATCGCCGTCACCAAATTGGTGGCGCCGGGACCGCTCGTCGCCATCACCACCCCGACTTTGCCGGTGCTACGGGCGTAGCCCTGGGCCGCGAAGGCGCCGCCCTGTTCATGGCGTGGCAAGATCGTGCGGATACTCTCACCAAAGCGGGTCAACGCCTGGTGCATCGGCATGCTGCAACCACCCGGATACGCGAACAGCACTTCGACGCCGTGATCTACCAATGACTGGACCAAAATGTCAGCCCCGGTCATCAATCGCGTTTTCTTGGCGGCGTCTGCAGTACTCATGAGTCGTCTTACACAGGGTTGGGAGAGTGAAAAAAAGGGATGCAACAGTCCACTCGGACCGTGCTTTCAACTTTGTTGACAACCCGAAAGTCGTCCAATTGATCAAAACTGACGTTTACGCAGGCAGCTGAATTCCCGAATCTAATCGCTAACGTAAATTCGTGCCGAAACTTAGGCAATGGTTAAAACGGTTCCTAACAATGACAACCTGGCTCAATCTGGCGGCTGTGGCGATTGGAGGGGCTGCGGGAGCAATGCTGCGTCACCTCATTACCGTCGCTGCGATCGCCATTCCCGGCGGATCTGGGGCACTTGGGACGGCCTTCGTCAATATTCTGGGCTGCGCCGCGATCGGTGCTTTGGGTGAATATTGCGTGA
>JBBSJZ010000557.1:0-4198 GCA_038256795.1 Pirellulales bacterium
ATGCCGAATGTCATCATCCCGTTCCAGCCGAGTGCACCGGAGTGAACGTGGGCGATGGTCCAGTCCGTGTAGTGGCTGAGACCGTTGACGGCCTTGATGCTCAACAGCGGACCTTCGAAGGTCGACATGCCGTAGAACGTGATGCCGACAACGAAGAACTTCAAGACAGGATCGACATTGACCTTATGCCATGCACCGCGCAGTGTCAGTAGCCCATTGATCATTCCGCCCCACGATGGCATCCACAACGCCACGCTGAACAGCATCCCGAGCGTACTCGCCCATTCCGGCAAGCTCGAATAATGCAAATGGTGAGGACCAGCCCAGATGTAGATGAACACGAGCGACCAAAAGTGCAGAATCGATAGCTTGTAGCTAAAGACGGGTCGCTCGGCGGCCTTGGGCAGGAAGTAGTACATCAACCCGAGGAACGGCGTCGTCAAGAAGAACGCGACCGCATTGTGCCCATACCACCACTGCATGAACGCGTCCTGCACTCCCGCGTAAATGGAGTAGCTCTTCGTCGCATCGATCGGCACCACTAGGTTGTTGAACACGTGCAACACGGTCACCGTCACAATCGTCGCGATGTAAAACCACAACGCCACGTACATGTGCCGCTCACGACGGTTGATCAACGTCATCAAGAAGTTGCCGCCAAAGAACACCAACCACACCACGGCAATGCCAAGGTCAATCGGCCACTCGAGCTCCGCGTACTCTTTGCTTTGCGTGATCCCCAGCGGCAAAGTGACTGCCGCCGCGACGATGATCAATTGCCATCCCCAGAAGTGCAGCCAACTCAGCGTGTCACTCCACATGCGAGCCTTGCAGAGCCGCTGGGTGCTGTAGTAAATCGCCGCGAAGATCCCATTACCCGCGAAAGCGAAAATTGCGGCGTTCGTGTGTAGCGGTCGCAATCGACCAAACGTTAAGTACTCCGCGTACGGCCCTAGCTCGAAGAATAATTTGGGCAACACCAACAACAACGCGACCAACAAACCGACGAGTGTCGCGACGAGCGCCCACACCAGTGTCGCCGTCGCAAAGTAGCGGACGATTTTGTCGTCGTAGCTGAAATGGTCGAGTGCCGCTCCAGCCTTCGGCACGCGTGAATCCGGCTTGGGGCTGCCGGATGACTGAGAATTAAGGTCGCTGACAACACTCGCCATCGTGACGGTTCTCTTCGTTCTGTATTTCTGGGGGGACTCATGAAGCAAAGCCTAACGACCCAGCCTCTATTCAAATCGGGTGCCAAACACTCGCCGGCTAATGTTCTATCGGCGCAGCCGATCGCTTGCAAAGGCTGGTTTCCTGGGAATCGCATTCTCGTCAAACAATCTTGCGAGAGCGGTATCCAGACCAAGCCTCACATCTCCCAACATGTGCGATGTGTGGCAAATTGGCGCGCTTGGTGTGTGCGATTTTGGTGCGTGGTTCGGTAGGGCGTCAGATATGGCTAGTGGTTCGCCAGTCATTGATTTCCGAGTGACAGCCTCCGGGTTTAAAAAAAATCAATTGAGTTGAGCATCCAACGACGAGGTCGAATCCCTGCGTCAAGCTGCCGCAGGTGAGCGGTTTTCGATTCTTACGACCACGCGGCGCCGGCCTAGGCATACCGATCGCGCGCCGCTCGGTCGAGTCGCGCGGCGGCACCTTGCAATTCCAGACGAATGAAGGCGGTGGTACCAGGGCCGAATTAGTACTCCGAATCACCGCAATCCTCGATGCGATGCCGCCACGACCGAGCGAAGATACTCGCCGGGCCAAATGATGGGTTCCTCCGCCCCAAGTCCGCAAATCGTCGAAGATGGTAGACGAAGGTACTCACAGCGCGACCGCCAACAGGTCTTTGACAAGCTACCCCCACCCCCCATACTCAGAAAGGCCCAACCGGCGATAAGTCCCACGTCGAGATTTCCCCGGCTCAGTTCGCAACCGGCGGTAAGTACCCAAAAGAAACTTCTCAACGGTTCGAACCGGTGAGAATTAAATAGTTCGCCAATCCAAGATGGCCGATACGGTGATCCCAAATCAGAACTCTAAACGGCGGTACGCGATAGCGATCGTACTGACCGCTGCACTCGCTGCCACTTTTGCTTGGCTACATCTGCGTAGCCACAGAATCTCTGACACCGTGTTTTTCCTCGATGCATGCCTGTCAACTGATTGTGGACGCATCCAAGTCATGGTTCCGCTTTCGCATCTCATCGACCGATCAAAAGCGAAGTCGTCATACGAAACGGCGGAGTACGCCGGCCAATATTGGACTTATACTAAACATGGCAACATTGCCAAGGCGTCACTTGATCATTGGCTGCCGACAAATGACGAGAACGCAGGCCATAGTTTTAACTTTATGGGCTTTGGATATTGGTGGTCGCCCGCCTCCTTCATGTGGCGTTCGGGCGGACAAGTGACTGTGTTCATTCCAATTTGGTTTACCGCTACACTATTGATCTGCATCGTGTTCGCTTTGACTCTCCGGCCGCCTCGCATTACGATTGTTCGAATGTTGTGTGGCACAGCAGTGATTGCCATAGCGCTCGCTGCTATCCCGTATCTTTTGACTCGCTGACATACTCACTATGCGGCGAACCATGGGTTGCAACGGAGGCCACGAGTTTGCGTTTTTGAAGTGGTGAGTCGCTCGCGCGGCCCCGCTGAACCTCAACGTTACTGGACTGCAGGTAGGAAACATGTCGGGAACAGCCTGGGACGATTTCCAAAAACGCCGTGCAATTTTGATGTTCTCACTTGTAGGATACTTGCCAGTAGGTCTCTTCGTTTCGCTATTGTCAAAGGCGTTCAGCGGTTCCGAATCAATCGTCATCCCGCTAGCATTGGGCTGGATGATTGCCTTTGCAGTAGCGATCGATCGATTTGCACATTTTCCATGTCCACGTTGTTGCGGCCCAATCTTGTATTCTGGTTGGATCTACGCTTCGAGGACCCAGTGCGTTGGCAACCCCGCTATGACTCACAGAATCGGCGGATACGCCGTCGTCGATTCTCGTTGGCAATGTCGATCACTTGCCGAGCGTTTTTTTCATCGGGAAGGGACCGTTTGAGTGTGGCCCCCAGAAGGTGCGGATCATGACGCTGGCGGTCCAAACGCCCTCGCCATTCATGTCGGCATACTCGATGCCGTTCATCAGTTTGATGCGATGGCCAGCGATGTAGTAATTTAAACCTGCGTAGCCTGCGTGATACAAATCACCTGTCGTTAGCCCAGCGGTTCGCTCGTAGCGTCGTTGAGCCAATAGCCCATTTTCGTCGTCAGCGACCGCCAACTGATAGCGAGTTGCGAGTTGCAACTTTTCGGTAAAGAACCATCCCGGCTGAATGTTGATACCCGCCGCGTCCCCGTTGTCGCTGCCCGTCCCCAGCAAAGCCTCGGACACCAGCGAAACCGTTCCCTGGGTGAGAATCAATGCGCTCGACAAGCCGTTCCTGTAGCGATTTGGATTCGTCGCGTTCTCATTCGCGTCGCTATGCAAATAACAAACATTCCAGAACGCTTCGTCTGCTTCGATTTTGTCTTGGATGTCCCATGTGCCGGATGCCAACAGTGAATAGCCTGAATCAAGATTCGCGAAGGAATCCACAATGTCGCCGCTCGTGTCATTGGAGAAGACGCCGGTGTAGTAAGCAAATTTGTCGCGTTTACCCGAGAGCGTGACTGCAGGCGTGTAGTCAGCGTTAAACATGTTAAGAAGCATGCTTCGCTCGAGCGTGTTGATGTAGCGACTCGAAATGGTTCGGTCGTGCGTGAATCGGTGCTTTTGCTGGCCGACGGTCAACAGCAGGCGATCTCGCGAGCGTGCTTGGAGCCTTTTTCCGATGACGCCCATGAATCGAAATCGGAATATGATCCGAAAGTTCAAACGCCAGTCGGGATTCCTGGCCGGCGACCGCGACCACGTCTTCCGCGGGGCAGGGAGTGTTTTCTGTGCCGATGGCACCGGGCACGAATGCGGATTACCACTCAAAATCCGTGTTCAGGTAGGTCGCGATCGCGACGGGTGCGTTGGCCGTTTCAGTAGCTGCGAATCATACGTTGCACGACGTGACCGAGGATCCTTCGCCAGGCTGCTTCAATGGAGTCGGTCCATTCTTCGTCGAAGTCGCTAGCCGTTGCAATGATTGATTCAAGCCAAATGTCATACAACCGAGGTTCAATGTTCAAGTGATTGCG
>JBBSJZ010000558.1:0-4190 GCA_038256795.1 Pirellulales bacterium
GTGTGCAGCGGGAACTGGGCCGATTTGGTCATCGCACCGATCACCAGTAGAAAACTAGCCGCCGTAATACTTTTTGACGAACCGCCGGAGATCGAGGAGGCGAGCGAGAATAACTCCGAGAAATCGAGGGTCTTGAATTCGATATATAAGATCACCATTGCCGCGACCAAAGCTGCGTCGCCCAGTCGACTGATCACAAACTTGCTCCACGCGGCTCGTTGTGCCGCCGGACGATGGCTGTAATGCAGTAGCAACCGATGCAGTCCCGCGCTCGTCATCACCCAGCAAACGATGAACATCAACAAGTGACCGGACACAACCATTAGCGATACCGAGCCAATCGTGAACGCCGTCCAGCGAAAGTAGCTGCCTTGTGCAACCTCCGCGTCGAGATAGCGAATCGAGTAACGACAAATGATCCAGCCGATGAACGAAACCAGCAGCAGCATCAGGCTGGCGACACCGTCAAAATGAACGGTCACGCTGAGCAGCGATGTGCCGGGGAACCCGAATAGCCGCAGATGAACGAGACTGAACCAACCCAACGCCAGTGAGACCGCGAGCAGCAGAGCCACCAACGCTTGGAAGCCAATGACCGATGTGATCAGACTTCGGAACCGTTTCACCTCGGCGCTGGCCAGGGAGTCAGGTACGAGCCCAGCGGCCACCATCATGGCGGCCGGAACGACGATCAATCCACAGACAATTTCACTCACTTCGATTCACTCTCGCCGGACCACGAACACCATCCACAAACCTGCACGCTATTACGCGAAACATAAAGCACGAAATCTATGTCGTAAATAGGTTTTCGTGTATTTTGCTCGGAAAGTTGACAGGAAGTGAAAAGCTTTCGCCCTTTACGCATGCAGCGCGTCGTCGAGGGCCCGCGCGAATCGCTTGGGCGAGTCGATGTCGAAGGGGAAATACAGTGACGGCTCGATCAATTCGAGCTCGATGACGGCCGGTTTCCCATGCGGCAGATCGACCAGGTCGACGCGGGCGTAGACGGGCGGCTCGGGGATCAGGGTCATGGCCGACTCCGCGACATGAAACTGGTCGGGAGTCGGGTCTGCGGCTCGCAAGCGGCTGCCGTATTCTTCCTGGACGCGGAAATCACCCGACTTGGGTGTCTTCAAGATGGTATGGCTGTACCGGCCGCCGAAGTAAAACAGCGACCATTCGCCGACACCAACGACGCTCTCGAGGAACGGTTGAATCATCGCGTCTCGATCGCGAAAGCACGCTTGCAGGCTATCGGTGAGTGGGTCCCCCAATTCACGACGCCAGCGGAGTGTATCGCGGGCGCCGGCACCGACGGTCGGCTTGATCACCAATTCATCCGTCGCGAAGATGTCGAGTGCGTCCAGCAAATCAGTACGGGTTGGCGACTTCACCCACTGCGTCGGTACAGTCGGAACCCCCTCGGTCTCCAGCTCGCGGAGGTATGACTTGTCGATATTCCAGCGAACGATGCTGAGCGGATTGATCAGCCGAGCTCGGGAGGATTCGATGTCATCGAGCACGCTCAGGAAAGCGTCGACATCAAGGTGATAATCCCAGGGTGTGCGAATCACGACGGCGGCGAAGTCATCCCAACGGGGCGAGGTGGAGTGCCACGAGACGTCGACGACATCCCAACCGAGTTGGTTGAGCGGAGCGACGGCGAGATGGTCGTAGGAGACAAAGTCCGCAAGTGAATCCATCGTCAGAAATGCGATCCGGCGACGCAGTTGGCGGTCACCGGATGCGAGTTCATTGTCGGGATCGATGGGATTAGACCTTTGCGGCACCGAGTCGGGCTTGAAAGGTCTCGAACAGATATTGACTGTCGTGAGGGCCGGAAGCGGCTTCCGGATGGTACTGGACACTGAACGCGTCGACTTCGCGATGGCGCACGCCGGCGATCGTGTCATCGTTGAGATTGCGATGCGTGATTTCGAGGCAATCCGGCAATGATTTTTCCTCGACCGCGAACCCATGATTCTGGGTCGTGATCTCGACTTTGCCGGTCGTCAGATCCAGCACGGGTTGATTCACGCCATGATGCCCAAACTTCAACTTGAACGTCTTGGCACCACAGGCCAAGGACAACAATTGGTGACCCAGGCAAATGCCAAAAACGGGCACGTTACCGAGAAGATCACCAATCGCGCGTTGCGCGTAATCGAGCGGTTCGGGGTCACCGGGGCCGTTGGAAAGGAAGACTCCATCGGGCTCGAGTTTCAGCACATCCTTGGCATTCATATCGCCTGGAACGACCGTGACGCGGTTGCCGCGAGAATGGAAATGCCGAGGTATGTTCCACTTCATTCCGAAGTCCATGCACACGACGTGCGGCGCCGGTTGACTCGGAGCTCCCTCGGGCAACGTCGCTAGAGTCCATTCGTCCAGAGGCTCGTCCCACGTCGTGGTCGTCTTAGCCATCACTTCGCGAACGAGATCGCGGCCGACAAGTCCCGGCGCAGCCTTGGCTTTCGCAATCAGCGAATCGTCAACGAGATCGGTGGTGGACAGCACGCCGCGCATCGCGCCGAGATTACGAATCCGACGAACGAGGGCTCGGGTGTCGATCCCGGCGATGGCGACCACGTTGTGTTGGCGAAGGTAATCACCCAAGCCGGCATTCGCGCGATAGTTGCTGTGAATGCGGCTACTCTCGCGCATCACAAACCCCGCCAGCGACGGGACGCGATGTTCAACGTCCACATCATTGACGCCGTAGTTACCGATCTCGGGGTAGGTCATCGTGACAATTTGGCCGCGGTAACTCGGGTCCGTGAGAATTTCCTGGTAACCGGTCATCGCGGTGTTGAAGACGACTTCGCCAGTCACTTCGCCGGCGGCGCCGACGGCTTCTCCAGAATAAACGGTTCCATCTTCGAGTGCGAGTTTGGCTTGTTGGATCATCAATGGATTGCAATTGTACGGGGAGGGCTCGGGCAAAATCGGGTGCCCCTTGCCCGGTCGCTGGGGCAAGGGGGTTTGGGATCGGGTTTGGGCGGCGACGTCGCCGTCACTCGCTATGGCGAGTGGCAGCTGTTTTTCGGCTCCTCACCCTGCCCTCTCCCCAACGAAGCGTCGAGGGCGAGGGTAAAAATGAAACTGTCGCTCGTATCAAGTATCGATCAGATCTTCAGGTGCGAGGATCGGCACTTTGTTTTCTTCGACTTGTTGTTTCTCGCGCCAGGGTTCGTTCTTTTTGTAACTGTCGAGTTCTTCTTGCAATTGGTCGACCTGGGCTTCTTCGCGAGTCTTGCCGTTCTCGATGGAGGCTGTGGCGAGTTCCACCGCCTTGCTGCTCCACTCGATTGCTTTCTCGAAGTTTCCGGTTTCTGCATAGGCAGCGGCCAGCGTACTCAAAATGTGAGCCTCTTTGTACTCCGTCGCTTTTGCCGCCCGCTCGCCGAGTTGGAGCGACCGATTGCCGTCGCGGATACCCTCTTGCGGGCTGGTTGCGAGCACCCAAGCAAGATTGTTCAACAGGCCGGAGTTTTCTGCCGAGTCGTCCTTCGCCGCTGCAAGTGCGGCCTCGTAATCTTGGATCGCTTTCGCGTGATCACCGACGCTGAGCCACGCATCGGCACGCGATCGCAGGATGGGGATATTCTTCGGATCGCGCTCGAGAACTGCCGTCAGCGCTGCGATCGCCAATTGAGGTCGATTGTCTTGAGCGTACAGGCTCGCCAGTTGTAGTTGGCGAGAGTCGTTGTCCGGGGCTCGTGCCACGAGCAACTTCATATCGTTGATGGCATCGGCCATGCGTTTTTCCTCGACCGCGATCAAGCAACGCAAGAAGATCGCTTGATCGACATCAGCGACTTGGGGTGCGAGTTCGACGGCGCTTTTCAGATCTCGTTTTGCACCTTGAACGTCGCCGCGGGTGAGCGAAGTTTGCGAGCGAAGCAGCAGTGAGAGGGGATCCTTGGGCTGCATCGCCAGCGCCTTGTTGAAGTCGGCGAGCGCTTCGTCGTCGCGTCCCTCTTGCTGGTACACGATGCCTCGCAGCCGATACAGTCCTTCGTTGGGCTTCGCCTGCAGAGCCTTGGTAATCAACTCGAGTGCATCGTCCACGCGATCGAGTTGGATCAATTGATCGACCGCGGCCTGGGCGACGGCCTGGTTGGTGGGATCCTTCGCGAGTAGCATTTGCAAATCGGTGATGGCGCCGTCAACGTCACCCTGCTGGA
>JBBSJZ010000559.1:0-4178 GCA_038256795.1 Pirellulales bacterium
ACGCCAGCGGCGATGGATGCGGGAAGGCGAGACGGCCTGGGAATTGACGGTGGTGAAGACGTTGGAACTGGGGTGAGTGGTCGGTCGCTTCCGTTGAATCAAGCTGTGGCCGAAAAGTATGGCTTCATTCACAGAATAGCCAGAGTGGGCGGTGTTCGACTGTGACTAGCTAGCAATGTGGCGATAATACGGGGATTTCCGGGTTTCCCGGCGCACCGTCTCGCGTCAAGTTGGACTATGCTGTAAAAGTTGGACTGTTGTTTGCAAGCTTTTGCAACGCCTAACCCCGTTTAACCGCTAGGGTTTGCTCAACCGGCAATCGAGACATCGCCGATAGGATTTATTGAACGGATTGTGCTCAACCCCTCCAAATCACTGACGATTGACATGGCTTCGACAACTTCGACCGCAATTACTTTGCGTTTCGACGATGACAGGCAGAGAGTTGTCGTCCATCCTGATGACTCTGATCGTTTCGTCATGTCGGCATCGGAAGCAGCGAAAGCGCTGCGGATGTTTGACCAATTGGACGTCATGAAATTTCAAGCTCAGTTCAAGGCACTGCTTGACCATCTTGGCACGTGGCTTGCCAACCATTCCGACAAGGTTGATCGCGGAATTATCACGCGAAGGGACGCGAATCTGCTTTTCCTGGTTTGTGCCTCCAGCCCTTGCTACGATTCCGATCTCGAGGACTTACTTACTGAATTGGACATTCAGGTTGCCGCTGATGACGATTTCTCGAAGATTCGTCTGAGTGTCCTTTCGATTCCATCGAGCAAGGATGAAGCCATCGCGGCGTTTGCTGACCCAGCGTTGTATCTGGAAATAAAGAATGCCGAGCAAAAATGCTCATGAAGCAATGGCTGATCGGTGCCAGGCAACGATTGACTTCTTGCTTAGCGACCGGGACCAGCATTCGGAATGGATTGCGGTAGTCTCATTTTACAGAGCATTGCACCTTGTAGAAATGCTTTTCGCTGCTCTAGGTGTGACGCACTCACGCAACCATGAGAGCCGGGAAAGCGTTCTAAAAACGAACCGCAAATACGAAAACATCTGGAAGCACTATCGCGTGCTCTGGTCTGTCTCAACCAACGCACGCTACCTGAGCACTCGCGAATCCTTCAGCGATTACATGAGTCCTGAAAAAGTTGAAAACGAAATCGTCAAGCATCGTTTGCGACAAGTTGAGAACTCTGTTCGGAAGTTAATGCCAACCGCGACTTAGTTGCAATTCGGGCCTACCGATTAATACCGAACAACTCTCAATACTGCGATTCAATTCAACACTTGCAACCGATGCAACAATCGTAGTACATTGGTATTCATGAATTAACGGGGTTTTCAGCAAATGAAAGCCTGGGAGAAAGTGAACTGTCGATCCGGAGGTTGCGGGTTCGAGCCCCGTCCGCGTCGTTGTTAAAAACCCCGCGAAATCCAGTGTTTTGCGGGGTTTTTTCGTTTCCGCGGTCGTCAAAACTCGCTCGGCACAAAACTCCCAAGTTGCCAGTAAGTGACATGTTTTGACTAGCTTGGACAGATTTTGGTGAAACAGTTGGTGCAACATTTCGCGATAGCTGTGCAGGCGGACTTCGTTGGTCGTGAGTTCCGGTCGCTCGCCCTGGTACCGGCTTTGCCTCGGTGGGGTTGAGCGTCGGCAAGGCACCAACTGCGCCGCTCACGTCCAGCAGCCTTGGGTCCGTGTAGACGTTCATGGTCAAATCGATTCGGCTGTGACGCATAGCCGCTTGCGCAGTCCGTGGCGCGACCCCCGAGCGTGACAACAGCGTGCCGAATGTGGTCCGCAGCGCGTGGACATCCAGACTTCGCCCGCGGTTGTCTACCTTGGGAATGCCTGCCGTCTCCAGGTCCGCGTCAAGAATCTTCACGAGTCCATCGGCAACATAAAAAACGGAGCGGTTGTCGTCCGTCCCCTTCGTCGCTGGCAAATTCAACACGTTTCCGCTTGCCTCGCGAGTTTCTTCGTCGGCAATCCAGGTTCGCAAATCGTCCGCTAAATCCGACCGCAGCGGAATCAGGGTCCCGTCACGATTCTTTTCGTCCTTTGCCGCTAGGTCGATTGCGGGCTGAGCATCATCCAGGAGCAATTGGGCGCGAGTGATTGACCTCAATTCGTTGCACCGTAACCCCGTCAACACCATCGTTTTGTAAACGAGCATCCGTTCTCGCCCGCGTCTCTCGAGCATGGCAATGAAAGCAGTATTTTTGTTCAGTCGTTCTCTCGCTCGCTCGCGACACGTCTCCAGCGTGTCCATCGTCAACGGCTCATAGGTCCAGTGCGCTCGCTTCTTGGTCGTCTTGGGGACCGAAACAGTAAACCGACCATACTCTGCAAGCGGTCGGTCACGAGCGACACGAAGTAGCTGATTCAATTCCGCTTCCGTCATCGCGCGACGTGTCTTTCGTCGGTCGGAGTTTTCATCGGCTTTGGCGACACGCGCCAGCGGATTCGTTGCCAGACGTTCGCATTGAATGCACCAATTGAGAAAACCATTCAACGCTTGGCGGTAACTGTTTCGCGTTCGTGCCGCCATGTTTTCCTTTTGACGCTCCACGAGCCAACGTTCCATCGGCTCGCGACGAACGTCTTGCAAGAGTATGAACTTGCATTCGTCGATCAGACGCATCACCATCCGCTTGGTGCCATGGATGTGATTTTGGGAGCGTCCCGCAGATTGCATCGTAACGACGTAGTCGGCCAAGTGATCTGCCAACGACGTAGCACGGTGGTCAGCGATCACCGCTTCTTCACGAGTGATGACGTTACCGCGAATTAGTTCCTCACGCCGGATCAGGTCAGCCAACACTGACCGCGCCGCATCTTCATCCCGGCATCCGGTCGACACCTCACACACGAGTCCACGAGCGTCTCGGTACTTTGCGAGATACGTTCCGATGCTGACTGTAATTCGCTCAGTCCCATCCTTGCCCACGATAACTTTCGCGGTCTTAATCTTGCCCTTGGAGCGATAGCGAACAAACGCCGCACCCTTGCGAACAAACCGTTCTGCATCCGCAGGCATCTTGCGAGTGACTTTCTTCTGAAAGACGGTAGCCATTCATCCAACTCCCAACGGTCGACCCATGAGGAAGAAACGTCACGGCAGGCTGGCATGGGGACCAACTTTTCGGGCTGCAGACCCTAGCCGTGACTAATGCACAGTATCGGACCACTCTTGCAGTAGTCAATCATGGAAATATCGAAACAGAAGTTCCAAGACGGTTAACACTCGATCTTCAAACTCATCGAAAACCCATTGGACGCGAACGCTTGTTCAAACGCTTTCACGACGAATTGGATGTTTCTCTCGGTAGAGTAAATCGCATCATGCAAAGACACCAAGAACATCGTCGGGTGATTCAAACGCAGGCTTTCGCAAACTTGTCCAATGACCAAACTCGATTCGGCCCGTTGCAGTTCCCGGATTAGGTTCGCGTGCTCAAAGCCGTGTTTATTTTTCAGGCGGACATACCGATAAACTTCGGGGAAGAATTGACGAAAACAATCTTCGACAGGGCTCGCGTACTCCGCTCCGGATTGGCTCGCTTTCTTTTTAGCTAGAACGTCGGACAGAATATGTTTCTTGATCTCGTCGCGAGTCATGTTGGTCAGGTTGCTTTGAAGGAACTCGTAAAGTCGCCCCTGCTGAGTCAGTTCGATGAATAGTTCAAGTCGGTCGGATGGATCGCACTTCGAAATTGCAGTCCCAAAAACGGGGGCGGTAGAAATCAAACTCTGCAAATTTGCAGCCCCAGCCATCCCCCCCGAGTGTTGAAAACTAGAATCATATATTCCTCTGTTGTCTTGCTCCCCCTTCCTGGTTCTTTTGAGAGTTGACTGGCGATTAAAAAAACTCGCGGCTTTCTGACCGAGTAAGGCGGGCTGACAACATCGGATATCAACGTGATGCAGGAGTTCGCCAGCGTGATGGAGCGATGGTCGGATCGAACGGGATAGGCTGGTGATGGAGTTGCTCACGCGGCCATAGCGACCAACGGAAAAATGAAGCTGCCGCCGAGCGATGTTAGCAACCAAAATGCCCTGGGAATCAAACGGGTTCGTCTCCGGGGCCATGGGGCCGGAGACGGCGGACTGACCCGAGGGCTCTAGGCGGAGGACCTCAGGCGTTCGACAGCTCGCGTGGCTGTTCGGC
>JBBSJZ010000560.1:0-4170 GCA_038256795.1 Pirellulales bacterium
GGAGCCCGACGATGTTGAACTCGGGTATTTCAATGTCAGCGGTAAGGATGCAGAAACGCGAATCAACATTGCTGATTTCTCAACGGATCTACTGCGGCGAGCCGACGAGATCATTCGCCAATGCGTGCGGGGTGTGTTGGCGGGCGAGTTCACGCCGAACCCCGAGGGCGTCGAATTCGACGATTACGGAATGATCATGCAAACGGGAATTGCCAAGCGGATGATGGAAGCGGCGATGCAAGGCGAGGAGTGGGACTCATGAGTGCTGGGATGATTGAGACCGATGCGGCGGATGACTGGGTCCCCCCTAGCGAACTCGGGCAATTGCGACCGACACTCGTCCGAGCGTCGGCGGGAACGGGCAAGACGTACCAGTTAACGGCACGATTGTTGCGTATTTTTTTTCAGGGTGCGCGGCCGGAATCGGTACTGGCGACGACGTTCACCCGCAAGGCGGCGAGCGAAATTTTGCAGCGGGTCTTGGTGTCGCTCGCCCAGGCGGCGGACCCGCAGGACGATGCGGCGCTACAGCGGTTGCGCGAGCAAGTGAAGATTCCGTCGCTGCCGCGCAGCGCGTGTTTGCAACTACTCAGTCAATTGATGCAGAACATCCATCGCTTGCGGATTTGCACGCTCGATAGTTTGTTCTCGCAACTCGCACGGTCGTTTCCGTTTGAATTAAAACTTCCTCCCGCTTGGCGATTGCTCGATGATATCGAGGAAGTGTGGACCGGCGAGCGAGCGGTCGACGCGCTGATTGTGGGCCTCGAACCGAACCAAGTCACTGCACTTCTTTCCATGCTCGGCAAGGGTGAAGTCAAACGCTCGATCGCTCGCGAAGTGTTGAATGTCGTCAACTTGGCATATCACCAGCAACGATTGACGGAGGGCGACGTGTGGGACCGATTGAGTGTTCCATCGGCACCGGAATCGGCAGAGTTGACGCGGGCGGCCGGCCATTTCATGCAGGCCATTGCCCCCCAGAAAACGGTGGCGGCGAAGCTCCAGCTTTTTGCGAGCGCGCTCGAATCTCGACTCTTGAGTCCGCTCGAACAGGACACGCTACTGTTCAATTATGTTAAATCGATGCGAACCGGCGAGGAACTGAAGTTTGGTCGATCGAAGTTACCAGAAGGTCTCGATGAAGCTTTCGAGATCGCTTACCGGGCGGTGAAGACAGATGTGCTCTCGTTGTTGCGACTGCAGAATCAAGCGACGGGAAGTGTGCTCGCTTCTTATGACCATTACCTGAGTGACTTGCGTCAATCGCTGCGAGCGCTTGCCTTCGATGATGTGGCGATTCGATTGGCCGGGGCGTTCACCCGGCTCGATGAGGACACATTGTCGAGCCGCATGGACGGTGCGATCAATCACGTGTTATTGGATGAATTCCAAGACACATCGCCGGTGCAATGGTCGGTGCTCAAATACTTTGCGAGCCGCAGTGCCACAGCAGCGATTCCACTCGCGACGGACCATCCAGCAGACCACAAGATCGACCATTCGTTTTTTTGCGTGGGTGATACCAAGCAAGCCATCTATGGTTGGCGGGGTGGCGTTGCGGAGATTTTCGATACGGTTGCCGCGGAAATTCCGGGGGTGGAAGAAGTTCAGCAGAATGTGAGCTTCCGCAGCAGCCCCGTGGTCCTCGATGTCGTGACACAGACGTTCCAACATCTGACGCGGCATTCGATCGTGACGGATGCGCCCCATGACGACCCAGCCGACAAGTCGATGTACGAGGCGGATGCGGTGCGAACGTTCGCGGAGTCGTTTCCGACGCACACCACGGCCAAGACTTCGTTGCCCGGTTACGTTCGCTTCGAGACTTCATCCGCGGATGATGATGACGCGACGGGTGAACGTCCCAAGCAATCGGCAAAGAGTCGCTGCTTCGAATCCGCGGCGCGGCTCATCGAGCACATTCATCGTCGCTATCCGCAGCGATCGATCGGCGTGTTGACACGAACGAACTCGGCGGTTGCTGAACTGATTCACTACTTATCGCACGACGATTTGAATGTCAGCCAGGAAGGTGGTAATCCGCTGGTCGATTCAGCAGCGGTCGAGGTTGTTCTATCGGCACTGATGCTAGCAGAGCACCCCGGCGATGGACGGTGGTACTTTCATGTCGGTCATTCACCGTTGTTCAAGTTCTTGGATCCACAAGCGAAGTCGCCACCGCGCGAGTTGGCCCGTTTGATCCGCCAGCGAATCGAGCACGATGGCTTAGCGGTGACTTTGTCGCGATTTAGTAATGCGATGGTACCGGCGGCGACCGATCATGATCTGCTACGACTCCGGCAATTGTCCCAGTTGGCGTTGGCGTATGAACAACGAGGTAACGTGCGGTTGCGAGACTTTGTGCGATTGGTGCGTGAAAAGCGTGTCGAGCGACCGCAAGCGGCCAAGATACGTGTGATGACGGTTCACCAAGCCAAGGGATTGGAGTTTGACGCGGTGGTGCTTCCGGAATTGGATGCGCCGCTGACCCGTCAAAGTGGTGGCTGCATTGCCGACCGCGAGCGAGCGGGGGACCCGCCACGGGCCTTGTCTCGTTACTTGACGAGCAAGTCCTGGCATTTTCTACCGCTCGCGTGGCAACAAGCGTTCGGACGTCAAGCGGCGAGCGAGATCACCGAATCGCTATGTTTGCTCTACGTCGCAATGACGCGCGCTCGTCAAGCGCTACACATCGTGATGCCGCCGCAGTCCAGTGCGAAGTTTGACAAGAAAACGGCGGCGTCGCTCATCTTTCATGCTCTCGGCTTGGAAACGGATCCCAAGGAAGCGGGCAACGTGATGTACGAAGTGGGCGATCCGCATTGGGGTGACGAGGTGCGAGCATCGGGTGAGTCGATGAAAGAAATCGCTGAGACGCTACCGCAACGGCGGATCGCGTTTCAGCCGATGCCGCCGGTACCGCGTCGCAATCGGCTGCGAGGACTGACATGATTCGCCGCATTCGGCTCCAAAATTTCATGTCGCACGCCGACACCGTGATCGACTTGGCAGACGGATTGACGGTGCTGACCGGGCCCAATAACTGCGGCAAGTCGGCGGTGGTGGCCGCGCTCCAGATCTTGGCGACGAACGGGCGGACGACGCATGTGATGCGACACGGCGAGAAGGTGTGCCGAGTGACGGTGGAGACCGACGATGGACACACGATCGTTTGGGAACGGAAGAAATCCGTAGTCAAGTACACCATCGACGGCGAGGACGTGCATCGCACCGGCGTCACCGTGCCCGATTCGCTGCACGACAAATTGCGACTCGATCGCGTCACCGCGGAAACCGGTGCGAGCAAGATCGAATACGACATTCACTTCGGCGAACAGAAATCGCCCGTGTTTTTGCTCAATGAATCGGGCAGTCGTGCGGCCTCGTTCTTCGCGTCGTCTTCGGACGCGTCGCGGTTGGTGGAGATGCAGCACCGACACAAGATGCAGGTTCGGGACCAGAAGTCCGAAGCCAACCGTTTGAAGGCTGAGGCGGAGAAGGTTGACGCCCGCCTCCAGCACTTTGAGACGATCGGGTGGGTAGCGGAGACGTTGGCCCAAGCGGAAGCAATGCAGCGGCGGATCGAGTTCGCTCAAAGCGAAGCCAAGCGAATTCGTGAAATCATCGAAGCGATCTTGGATCGAGATCGCGACGCACGGCGACTCCATCAATCGCTCACCACGCTGATGCGATTGGACGATGCGACGACGGACGCGGCGATGTTGGCGTCGGCAAGGCGGACGCGTGACCGGTTAGCGGTGATGGTGCATTCCAAATTGAATTTGATCTCGCGTCAAAAGCTGCATCATGAACAAACGCAGTGTTTGACTCGGCTCGCCGTACCACCGACGCTCGGCGATGTTGAGGCTCTGCGAGCGTTGACCGATCCCCTGCAAACCGTGACCCGGGATAAACGAGCGGCAGCCGCTCGAGCCCAGTCGCTGGTCAATTTGCGGGATGCACCCGCGCTGCATGAGATTAAGTCGCTGGCATCGCTGGCGACGAAGTTGCGGACGACCCAAATACGTCAACAGCAGATTGAATCGATTGCCGGGCGACTTCGGCCCCTCCGTGAGCCTGCGGTACCGGAGCCGATCCAGCGTTTGTCGGCGATACAGGCGGCGATGAAGCTGCGTCGTGCTCAGGCTCGTCAAGTGGCGATGTGGA
>JBBSJZ010000561.1:0-4120 GCA_038256795.1 Pirellulales bacterium
GATTCTGGATTTGGGTTGATCTCCCGGTTTGGCGAGGGGAAATCTCCCGGTTTGCGCGGTTGATCTCCCCGGTTGTCACCCAGTTGGGGGCTACCGGGAGATTTGAATATCCCCGGTGCTGGCGCAAATGTCAAGTTTTTACTTTACATCCGTTTACTGTTTCGTAGATTGACGAAATAACGGATCGCATGCACGTGCATGGACGAATGGATGCACTGACGTGAATGCTAAGACGGGAGTGTCTGGTAGGGGTCGGGAAAGCACGGGAAGTCGGCACGAGATCGACGAAAAATGGGCGGGCATCTGGTTTGCTAGCCTGGCACGATTCCATCGCGTTGATGAGCCTGGGAATTGGCAGTTCGACGAAGGGACATGTCATCGCGTTTCTGCGTGAGAGTTTGAAGTCAGGCATGCCGACCTGGAAGCGGTTGAAGGTGGTGGATGCCTTGATTGTGTATCGCGATCGCGTGCGTCAGTCGGCGAATTCCCGGTTCGAATCGATCCGAGCGAGGCTGGCTCAGCGAGTTGCGATGGAGAAGAATCGTGAGCAGGACGCTGCGTCGAGTTCGCGTGGAGCGGCGGAGGGAGTTTGCTGCGCAAGCGGCTTTTCGGGCGAAAAGCGCGAAGCAGGAAGTCGTTGGCGAGCGGCCACTGTTATCCACCCCCTCACCCTGCCCTCGCCGCCAACGAAGCGTCAGACGGAGAGGGTACAAATGAAACGGCCGCTCGTCTGACTCAACCGATCTTGCTAGTATTCGCCGAAGCTCAAGTCCAAGTTGCGAAACTTTTTCTTGAGACTCACAGATCGGTCATCGACCCGCTCAAACCAGGACACCGAGGAGTGCGATGAGCACGACGCCGAGCCCCGCAGTCATCTTGCCCAAAACCCCAGCGGTTCGTCCCCAGAAAGCAGCGTGACCAATCGTCCAGCTTTCACGCCAGGGTTTTCCGTTGGTCCACTCGCCATACATGGCCCCCGCCATGGCTCCCAAACCACCGAATAAAATCGCTGCGATGACGCTACCAACGACGGGGACGGGCACCCCGACGACGGCTCCCAACGTCGCACCAACCATCGAACCAATCACGGCGTAAATCGTCGCTCGTCGGCTCGCCCCGGCACGACTCGCTCCGACGGCTCCAGCCAGAAACTCGATGACCTCGCCGACAAAGGCGCAGCCGAATGCACCGAGGACCGCCCCGACCCCGAGGTTCATGCGTCCCTCGGCGGGTGCCAGCCAAGCGTAGAGTGCTAGCAGGAGCACCGCCGCCCAGTTGCCCGGCAGCGCGACGAGGTTGGCTGTCCAGGCGAGGATGCACAGGACAACCAGCAGCACCGCGAGCAGGACATTACCAGTCGACCCCAGCCAGGAAGTCCAGGAGGAGATGGCTGCGAGCGGTGCGATTGATGAGAAAGCGATGAACATTTGATTCAGAGTCGAAACGGGTGACGGGCAGCGGGCTCGCCACGCTGTTAAACTGGTTCCATGATCGCGAGCGGGGTTGTCCGGCGAAAGTGCCTCGCCACAATGATAAGGCCGTGAACCCCAGCGGCGAGTCGCGGTGTCCGTACCCGCAAGCGACATGCCAATATCTCAGCAATGATTTCTTGATGAGCCTCACCTTTTTGGAACGGGACAAAACGCGAATGTCACAGAGTGTTCTCGACACCAACGTTCTGGTGCTCAACCGATTCTACATGGCGATCCGAGTGGTCAACGTCCGACGCGCCTTCGTGCTGCTGTATCGGGATTGTGCGGAAGTGATCAGCAATGACAACGAGCAATTCGTTAGCTATGACTTCGAGTCATGGTGCGAGCTCAGTCAATTGACGAGTTTGGATAAGCAACCTGGCGAAGACTACATTCGTGCGGTGAACTTTGAGGTCCAAGTGCCACGTATCCTGCGGCTGACTCGTTTCGATCGCATGCCGCTGCAAACGATCCGCTTCAATCGCAAGAATTTGTTCGCCCGAGACGAGCACCGTTGCCAATACTGTGGCAAGAGCGAGCCCAACAACAAGCTCAGCCTTGATCACGTCGTTCCACGCTCGCATGGCGGACAAACGACTTGGGAAAACATCGTCTGCTGCTGTTTGAAGTGCAATGGACGTAAGGGGGGACGCACTCCCCAGCAAGCGAGAATGGCGCTGTTGTCGAATCCCGAGAAACCTCGCTTCAACCCCTTGCTGCTGCAACCGATCGAAGACCCCCGCTACGAAGCGTGGAAGACATTCTTGCCCGCCGGCGGATGATTCGTCGGTCGTCGTGTTTCAGCGGGCTGCCTCAAACCGCCGAATTTGTTCATGCAAATGCCACTGGGCGGGCGTGTCGATCAAGCATGCTTTCTCGATTCGGATGGCTTGATCGATTTCGCCGCTGCGGAACAATGCCTCCGCAAGCGTGTCACGATAGATGGCGCTGTCGGGCTCGAGGTACACCGCCCGCGTCGCCCACTGGACCGCTTTGTCGAGCTCCGTCGCATTTACCGAAGCGATCCAGGCGAGGTTGTTGAGCATCATTGCATCGAGCGGAAATCGCTCGAGGTAGGACTCGCCTTCACGCAGCACCGCCGCGATTTTTGTCTCGGCTAAGTCAGTCATGCCGGCTTTGGCAAGCTTCGGAAAATACGTTTCCGCTGTATCGATATCGATCGGGTCGAGTGCGGCGATGCGTTCGAGGTGACGCGTGACGGCCGAGGCATCGCCGCGGTCGATCGCCGCTTGCACTTTCCAGCGGTTGACGTGCAGCGGCAGCGACACGGCGACCGTCGCCGGATAGCGCGGGTCCAAGGTGCCGCGCGCCGCGATGTCGAACCATGATGCCGCCGGTGCGATATTCGTGTCCTTCATGAGTGACACGAATTGGTTGCTCACACCGTAAAACGAGGTCCCTTCACGAGCGCCATACGCGGTCATCGGCAGCAGCCGTTCATAAATTTCGGCGGCCAGCTCGTTCTCGCCATGTCCGGCCAGGTACTCGGCCACGCTGCTACGAAGTTCCGTTGACGGTGAGCAGAGAGCGATGCGCAGTTCTTCGTTGAGTTTGGAAATCGCATCGGGGTCGGTCGATCGTTTGGCGAGTAACCACAATGCGGCGACGGACTTGGTCGCCGTGTCGGTACCGGTGGCGCCGAACACCGTTTGCCGGCTCGGTCGCTGTGCCCCAATCGCTTGGATGATCGACTTGTAGAGTGATTCGGCGGATCGCCCGTTACTGGATGCCATTTGGTTCTCGGCGAGTTGGAACGCAGCGGCGATGTCGCCGAGGCCCACCATCCGCTGCAGTGCCCGATCAGCCAGCTCGGTCTCACCATGCCGACCGAACAGCTCGACGATATTCAAGTTCAACTGGGGCGTGGCCGCCATCATCGCTTGGCCGCCGACTCGCTGGATTTGACGTTTCCCCATCGTCAGCTCATCGAACAACCGCTGGAAATCGGTGGTCGGGTCCCACGACGATGGCACTTTGCCGTTGATCAGCGAACACACGACGTCAAAGCGCTCGTCGAGCGGAGTTTGCGGGTTCATTCGGCCATAAGTATCGATCAGTGTTTTGAAGGTCCCGTGATCACGATCGACGAGGCCGCCGACGACGATCGATTGAGTCTCGGCGCTAATCGATGTTTGGCCCGGACGAACGGCGAGTCGAAGCACCCAGTCGTCACGATAGACCGCCGCGAGCGAACTCAACATTTCTTCGCGAACCGTCGACTCCTCGAGTTGCAGGTCGCTGCGATTGACTTGCTCCGCGATCTGCCACGCCAGGTCACGGCGACCGACCGACACGTAGCAGCGCATCAGCGCGAGTAGCTCTGCGAGTTCGGGCTCGAGCTGAGTCGATAAACTTGTCGCCTGGGTCACGAGTGCCGCTTCGATCCGCTGCTGCAAACTCGGCGAGCTACCGTTGCCATCGATGCCGAGGGAGGCGACGAGCCAGTCAATCGCTTCGCCCGATCGAGACGCGGCGACGGCAACGATCGCGGCTTCGTCGAGTCGATGTTCACGGAGCAGCTCGAGTGCCGCAGCCACTTCGCCGTGATTGGCCAAGTGACGCCAACGCCACTGGATGGCCGGGGCCGACGTTGCGTTATCATCGCCGGAGCGAAGTGCCGCGATGGC
>JBBSJZ010000562.1:0-4113 GCA_038256795.1 Pirellulales bacterium
GACGTGAAGCCCGACAACTTCCTGGTCGCTCGCGACGGCGAAACCAAACTCATCGACTTTCAAATCGCTGAGAAAAAGAAGACAGGTATTAAAAAACTGTTCGGTGGTTCAAAGAATATCCAGGGGACTCGCAGTTATATGGCTCCGGAGCAAATCCGCGGCAGATTACTGGACGAACGCACCGACGTTTATTCTTATGGATGTGTGTTGTTTGAGACATGCACGGGAAAGCCTCCTTATACTGGCCAGACACCCAATGATCTATTGAACAATCATTTAACAGCATCCATCCCGAGCCCGATTACCTTCAACGATAATGTGAGTAAGGAATTCGCAGACTTGGTGAAACGCATGATGTCTAAGAAACCTGAAGGCCGCCCGCCATCCATGTGGGAATTCCTCAAGGAGTTTCGATCCATGCAAGTCTTTAAGAAGCGACCGAAAGCTCCAGAAATTAGTGTGTTTGATGAAAACGTCAGCGTGAAAGCTGCTGACGATGTCCTGAAGAAATAGTTCATTGCCCCTAGGAAACCTGCGAAGATGAGTGGCGGCCCCGGATTAGAGTTTGAATCAGAAATTGCGGAACTCGAGAATCGCATCGCGGCGCTCGAGCGGCAAACGGACCGCGCCGAGCCCATCGAAGGTGAAATTCGGTCGCTGCGCCGTGACTTGGTCGGCAAGCTTCGCGAGACGTACAGTCGGCTCGATGCTTGGCAGACGGTTCAGGTCGCGCGGCACAAAAATCGCCCGTACACGCGAGACTACCTGAATCTTGCCTTCGATGACTTTGTCGAACTGCACGGCGACAAGCACTTCGGCGACGACCGGGCCATGCTGGCCGGTTTCGCCAAGCTGGATCGCTTCAAGGTGATGGTGCTGGGTCACCAAAAAGGCCGGACGTACAAGGAACGCGCGGCGTGCCATTTCGGGTGCGCTCACCCCGAAGGCTATCGCAAAGCGATGAGCAAAATGCGGTTGGCCGAAAAGTATCGACTGCCATTGATCTGCTTCATTGACACCCCGGGCGCGTATCCGGGCATCGGCGCCGAAGAGCGAGGCCAAGCCCAGGTGATCGCCGAGAGCATGTTCAAAATGAGCCGGCTCAAGACGCCCATCATTTGCGTCGTCATCGGTGAGGGTGGATCGGGCGGAGCACTCGGGATCGGTGTGGGTGATCGTGTCGCCGTTTTACAGCATTCGTATTACAGCGTGATTAGCCCGGAAGGTTGCGCCGGGATCCTCTGGAAGAGCCATGAGCACGCGCCCAAGGCCGCCGCGGCGCTCCGCTTCACCAGCCGCGACTTGGCCAAACTGGGAGTGATCGACGACGTGCTCGAAGAACCGCTCGGTGGCGCGCACCGGGACCATCACCAGATGGCGACGCGGCTCAAAAGCTACCTCGCCCGGGCACTCGGTGAGCTCGAAGAAAAGAGCAGCGAAGAACTGGTCGAAGCTCGCTACGCCAAGTTCCGGAAAATGGGGATCTTCAACGAAGCCTAGCGATCCGTTGGTGCCGGCTTCGCTCGAGCCAACGGCTAGTGGCTAATGGTTAATGACTGAAATCCCTATCGGGATCAGGAGGCGATCGAAGCAGCAAAAGAGGCCCATGACGAACGTCCGATAATGCCTCTTATGTTGTATTGGGCTTGCGTAATTGCCCGTAAATCTCGCATTCCCTGCTTTCCTGGTGCTCAGCACCTGGCTGTCGCAGTCACCGCCCCGAGCGAGCTCTCATCGCACCGCCCCGACTAAAGAACGGAGCTGCCGCCAACGCCAGCTCACGGCATTAGCGCTGAAACGGCGTCCACGGCGGAGTCGGCTGCGTCGCTTGTTGGTACTGCTGCTGTTGGGTCACCGACGATGGCTGGGCCGGCGTCTGGCTCGGGCTCCAGGGTGTTGATTGACCGGACATCCACGGGGCCGATTGGGGCGACGGAGCAATCTGGTTTTGAAGCTGAGATTGAACTTGATTGCTAACTTCCGATCGAACCTGGCCGGCGACCGACGCGGCGGTTTCCCAGAACTTCTCCGGCAGCACTTGGCCATTGCCGCCATCGAGGTTCGGGGCGGACCAAGGGGACGGCGATGGGCCAAGCGAGCTGGCCGCATTGAACTTCTCGTCGAACTTCACCAAGTACGGGCGAACGACCTCTTGGATCTCCGGCGGGATGACCGACTCGCTCTTGTTCAGAACCTGGGCGATGTAACGACCGCTCTTGCTAGCAACGACTTTTTCTCGCACTTGATCGCCCAGGAGCGTGACGGCAAACAGCGTGATCAGTGTGCAGTAGAGTGCGCCCTTGGCGAGCCCGAAAACGGCGCCGATATGACGATCGAACTCGCGAAGGCGAAGGCGATCGATCGACGCGCTGACCATTCGAAATCCGACCCAGATCACCAGCGAGGTACCGATGAATAGGATCAGCATCGCTAAGAAGCGATTCCAAGGCGGTTCGGCGTGAATCGACTGGCTAAACGGTTCGCGAAAGTGGTACGCGACGAGATAGCTAATCACGATTGAGGCGATGGAGGCGAGTTGCCAAGCGAAGCCTTTAATCGCCCCGAACAGCATCGCGCCGACGAGCACGACCAACATGATGATATCGTAGATCTCCACCGAAGACGCATCCATGCAAGCAAGAGGTGAGGGCGATAGAACGGCGGCAAACGAGTCGCCGATTGGCCGACTATAGAGAAGCGGGCCAGGGCGGCGAAGACCGATTTTTCCCGATGGCGGTGCGCAGCGAGAAAGTTGTATGCAAGTGGGACTCGCGCGAGTTCATTGCCCGCGAAAGCGAGCCGAGCTGGATTCGCGACCGCCCCGCCCTGCCCTGGTTGTTGCCTTGGCCGATTTCAAAACTCACATTACCGGAAGCACGATCGTCGGCGTCGCCTACGGTTACTGGGGCATCACGCAGCAATCGATGTCGATCGAGAACGGCCTGATCGCGGGTGGTTTGTGCAGCGTTGCGGGGATGCTGCCGGATCTGGACAGTGAATCAGGAATCCCGCTCCGAGAAACGAGCATGTTTGCCTCTGCGGTCGTCCCGATGCTCATGCTTGAGCGATTTCGCGACCTGGAGCTTTCTCATGAATCGATGGCGCTCGCTGCGATGGTGATCTACCTCTTCATTCGCTTCGTGGTCATCGAATTCTTCAAGCGATTCACGGTCCATCGAGGCATGTGGCATAGTTTGCCGGCGGCAGCGATCGCGGGGATGATCGCCTATCTCGCGATGCCGTGCGCCAACGAGAGCTGTCGCGTCTACAAGTCGCTCGCCGTGGTTGTCGGCTTTCTCGTTCACCTGATTTTGGATGAGATTTGGAGTCTGGACTTTAAGGGCGGCCGGTTCCGATTGAAGAGTTCGTTTGGCACAGCGTTGAAATTCTTTGGTGATGACGTGGTCGCTAATTTCTTGGTTTATGTGAAGCTAGCGCTACTTTGCTATCTCGCTTGGGGCGATCAAGGAATCTTGGATCGAATCCAAGAGCGATCACACTTTGAGCACACGCACATCGCCCAGCCCAGTGACGAGCAATCGCCATCGAACAAATGGCTGCCGTGGCGTTAGCGAATTGGCGTCCGCTGGAGCATGATGGTCACGGGGCCGTCGTTGACGAGTGCGACTTGCATCGAGGCGGCGAACACGCCGGTTTGGACGGGCACGCCGCGTTGTCTGACTTCACTCACGAACGATTCGTAGATCGCTCGCGCGTGATCCGGTAGTGCGGCGTCGGTGAATGCCGGACGTCGTCCTTTTTGGCAATCGGCCAGCAATGTGAACTGGCTGACGATCAATGCCGAGCCGCCGACGTCCAAGAGCGAGCGGTTCATTTTACCCGCGTCGTCTTCAAAGATTCTTAAACCGCATAATTTTTCGGCGAGCCAGCACACCTCATCCGGTCCATCGCCGTGCCCGACACCCACCAGCGCGAGCATCCCGCCATCAATGCACCCGACCACTTCTCCAGCGATCGTCACGCTGGCACTTGTGACTCGCTGGATGAGAACTTTCATGGCGCACTCCCCTGCCATGCCCTTATCGGTCGCTTAGAATGATTCACAGACTCATCACACTACGATTCATAGTCATGCCTCAACTCTTCACTTGC
>JBBSJZ010000563.1:0-4105 GCA_038256795.1 Pirellulales bacterium
GCCTTCTTCTTGGTCGCTTTCTTGGTAGCCGTCTTTTTCGGTGCCGCTTTCGCACCCTTGGCGGCTTTCTTCTTTTTCTTAGGGGGACCGGCAGCGGCCCGTTCAGCGAGCAGATCCAAGGCTGCCTCGAACGTCAATTCCTTGGGGTCGGTTCCGCGTGGGACCGAGGCGTTGGTCTCGCCGTCGGTGACGTACGGTCCGAAGCGACCTTCGAGGATTTTGACTGGATTTTCAGTAATCGGCGACGGCTTTTCGTAGGCCACGATCGGTTCTTTGGGAGCGCCGCGACCGCGAGTTTTCGGCTGCTTGAGCAACACGATGGCTTCTTCCAACGTCACTTCGAGCGGTGACACTCCGGCGGGCAACGAACGCGTATCTTTGCCACTGCGAATGTACGGTCCATAACGCCCGTCATTGGCCTCGATCGGCTCGCCCGTTTCGGGATAAATTCCCAAGTCTCGGGGCATGGCCAGCAACTTGAGTGCGAGATCGAGGGTCAAGTCCGCTGGCTCCATGCCCTTCATGAGCGACTTGTTCTTCTTTTCCTCGTCATCATTTTCGCCGAGCTGGACGTAGGGTCCGAAGCGTCCGACCTTGATGTAAATCGGCTTTCCCGATTCAGGGTCATTACCGAGCGGGGTGTCTTCGATGCCGCTGGCGTCGAGCAATTCCATGGCTTTGGCCAGGTTGATTTCGTCGGGCGTGAGGTCGACGGGAATCGCCCCCTTGCGTTCGCCCTGTTCAATGAACGGGCCGTACTTACCGACGCGAACGAAGACTTCTTCGCGGTGCTCGCCAGAAACGGGGGTTCCGAGCGTGAATTTGGCTGTTTCGCGGGGATCGATTTCCTGGACCTTCATCTCCAGTCGAGGTTTCAGCCCCACACCCACAAAGTCTGTCGCCGTATCGTCACCGAAGTAAAACTCACGTAGGTAAGTGAGGTGCTCGGCTTCATTGCGGCTGATCGAGTCCAAGTAGTCCTCCATTTGAGCCGTAAATTCGTAATCGACCAGCTGGCCAAAGTGAACTTCGAGAAGCCGCACGACGCTGAACGCGGTCCAACTCGGGACGAGTGCGTTGCCCTTCTTGTAGACATAATCGCGACTTTGGATTGTTTCGATGATCGACGCGTACGTACTCGGACGACCGATACCACGTTCTTCGAGACCCCGAGTCAGTGTCGCTTCGCTGTACCGCGCTGGCGGCTGGGTCGTGTGGCTCTTGGGGTCAATGGCTTCGGGATCGAGCTCGTCACTCTCGTTCACGGCGGGGAGAATCGTTTCTTTGTTCGCGAGCTCCGCATCGGGATCGTCGCTACCCTCGACATAGGCGCGAAGGAAACCCTCGAATTGGATGCTCGTTCCGCTCGCGGTGAACACGGCACCGCCGCCCTCGATGGTGACGCTCATGCGTTGTTTGATCGCGTCGGCCATTTGACAGGCCACGGTTCGCTTCCAGATCAAATCGAAGACGCGGAATTGGTCGCTATCGAGCTCACCACGCACCTGCTCCGGCTTGCGGAACGTCGTACCGGCGGGGCGGATCGCTTCGTGGGCCTCTTGGGCATTCTTCACCTTGCTAGCATAAGTTCGCACCGATTCGTGCAGAAATTTCTCGCCATACTCGCTCTTGACGAGATCGCGTGTCGCGGTGATCGCTTCCTTGCTGAGTGTGGTCGAGTCGGTACGCATGTAGGTGATGTAACCATTCTCGTACAACCGCTGCGCCGCTTGCATCGCCCGGCGAGCGGTAAATCCGAGCTTTCGGTTCGCTTCCTGCTGCAGCGTGCTGGTCGTGAACGGCGCCTTGGGCTTTTCGGTGAATGGTTTTACCTCGACCTTGGTCACCTTGAACTTGGCCGAGCGCAGTTTCGCAGCCAGCGCAGTCGAGACGGCTTCATCCATTTGAAGCAGCTCGGCGATTTTGAGCTTGCCGGTGGTGGAGTCGAAATCTTTCCCGGACGGGATCTTACGTCCATCGACCGAGGCCAGCGTCGCGGGTAGCGCGTCACCCGCGGCCGTGTGAAAAATCGCTTCAAGGTCCCAGTACGTCGAGTTCACGAACGCGATTCGCTCGCGTTCACGCTCGACAATCAAGCGAACCGCAACACTTTGAACACGGCCGGCACTGAGACCGCGGCCGACTTTCTTCCACAGCAATTGCGAGACGTCGTAGCCGTAAAGCCGGTCGAGGATGCGGCGTGTTTCTTGCGCCCGGACGAGGCCAGTGTCGATCGAGCGTGGTGTGTCGAGCGCATGCTGGATCGCCTCGCGGGTAATTTCGTGGAACACGAGCCGGTGCACGGGCACCTCAGGCTTCAATATTTCGAATAAATGCCAACTGATCGCTTCTCCCTCACGATCCTCGTCCGTCGCCAAATAGAGTTGGTCGGCGTCCTTGAGGGCGGCTTTGAGCTTGTCGACCTGCTTTTTCTTGTCGGCGGGGACGATGTAGACCGGCTCAAAATCTTTTTCTGTATTTACGCCTAAATAGGCCCAGGGCTCACTTTTGTACTTCTTGGGGATGTCTTTTGCACCTCCTGGGAGGTCACGAACATGTCCGATGCTGGCCTCGACTTGGTAGTCTTTCCCGAGGAATTTCGAGATGGTGCGCGCTTTTGCCGGGGATTCGACAATCACCAGACTCTTGCCCGTGGACTTGGCCATAAAGATGTATCTAGTCAGCAGAAAGGTGGGAGGAAGGCAGTGATTCCCGCTTGACCCTTGAAAACCGTGGGCGATACCCTGACGGCCTCGAAGGAGCGAACTCGTGGGATTGCCGACGCGTTGGAACGAGCAAGCGAGTCGTCCAATGAGAGTTGAGAGCAGTCGCGAGATTGTCAAGCCGACTCTCGGCGTCTTTCGAGAACTCAGAAGCGTCTTTTGACAAAACGTGCGGTAGAAAAGAATAAAAGCGATGAACAATAGTCCTTTCGATATTTTTCGCAAAAACCTCAAGCCGATGATGATCGTCCTGGTCTTCTTGGCCATGATCGCTTTTGTCGTGCTGCCGGCGCTGCAGACTTACATGCAGCGGAACATGGGATCGGGCACCGATGCGAAGCTGGCCAGCTTCGGTGATATCGAGCTCAAACAGAGCCGCGTCGAGAACTTCACTCGCAATCACGCATCGATTGTCCGCTTCCTGCGTGAACTCGCCGAAGAAACGATCGCTCGCGGCGGCACACCCCGCACGCCGGGCTTCGCTTACGACACGCAAACCAAACAAGTCCAATCCGTCGGTATTGATCCGAACCCGAGTCCGCTGGCGAGTATTCGCACGCTCCAATACTCCGGCCAAGCGACCGATCTCGGATTCGAGCTCGACGACACCGCGATCTCGACTTGGCTGTCGCGTTTCACCGATGCGACCATGAGCGACGGCGAGACGATCTCGCTGTTGATGCAAAGCACGAAGAACCAGATGGGCAAGTTTCATCTCTACGATCAACTCCGGCACCAGTTGCTCGCCGAACTCTACCAACGTGGTGCACTCGCTGGGGTTGTCGACGGACAATTGCCGATCGTCACTCCTGTGGAGCAGTGGGAAAACTTTCTCAAGCTCAATCGCCAAGCCAACGCGAGTGCGTATGCGGTGATGGTCCAAGACTACATGGACAAAACGAACAAGAACCCGAGTGCGGCTGAGATTCGCGCGGTCTACGACGCGGGCAAGGAAATGTATCCGAGCGACCAAGCTCCCGAGCCTGGCTTTCGCCGCCGCGAAACCGCTTCGTTCGAATATTTAGTCGCCAACTTGCAGTCGTTCGTCGATCGTGAAGTGGCTCAAATCAGCGAAGAAACACTGCGAGCCGAATACGACCGTCGACTCGCAGGAGGCGACTTCAAGCTGCCAGAGAAGTTGCCGTCCGAGATCGTGGAAACCATCGAGTCCGCGGCGGAGCAAGCTCCCGCGTCCAGCGAAGGTGAGGCCGCTAAACCGGACATGCCCGCCGAGCAAACTCCGGCTACTGAAACCCCGGCTACTGAAACTCCGGCTACTGAAACTCCGGCTACTCAAACTCCGACTACTTAAACTCCGGCTACTGAAACTCCGGCTACTCAAACTCCGGCTACTCAAACTCCGGCTACTCAAACTCCGACTA
>JBBSJZ010000564.1:0-4105 GCA_038256795.1 Pirellulales bacterium
ATGCACACCTCCCTGATGGCGACTGCTGCTCGGAAAGACTCCACTTGAATCATCGCGATCGGCGTCCAGTACAACTTCTCGGTTGGGCGGCAAGATCGTGTTCACACCCGTGTACAACGGCATTCCATCCGCCCAGCGAAATCCGCGTCGCTGATTGCGCTGTTTGCTGATTGCATCTGAAGACCCGTTTCCAGCCCAAAAATTCGGACGGTCGGCATCGATCACTTGAGCGGCTTGTGCCCAGCCCGGATTGCTCTTCAAGACTTCCGCATTAGGGGCAACAATCGGTTCCGTTCGTTTGTCTCTGTCGCCCAGGTCCGTCGCCATCTCAGCGAACAGGATTGTGTGCGAGAGCCCATCGGTCACGTCCGAAAATCGTGTCACGACGCGCGGCACGAAAATTCCCCGCATCGCGGCTTCCGTTTGTACCGCCAATTTTTTGTCAACAACGAAAGTGCCCGCGACATCTTTCAATGGCCCCGAATCCCCGGCGACGATTCCATCCCCGATGCAAGCGGCGTAATTAGTGCGGCCCATCGATGGCGATCCGATCCCCGGATCGCTAGGACACCGCAAGACACTCACTTCGAAATACCAAGGGAAATAACTGCTTGATGGTTCAGGTCCACCGACTGGCCACGTTTCTGTCGGGTCGGTTGCCGTCACTCCGCCGTAATTTGCGACCGCGTCCTCCTCCATCATCATTCCGTATTCGTCGATGTAAACCGAAGCGTCGCCTGGCAATCGCGTATCTCGCGACAAGGGTTGATGGATCATGTTCCACAGAGATTCGTTTTCCATCATTGGCAACAGTGCAACGAAGACGCTCAGTCGACGATCATTGTCCGCACCTTCCACAACGCTTCCGTCGGTTCCCGACAACTGCACCGGAAACTGTTTGAAGGCATCGTGATAGCCAGCGGTCGCCAACGCGACTTGCATCAAATTGTTGGAACAACTGATTCGACGAGCACACTCGCGGGCCGATTGAACGGCTGGTAAGAGAAGTCCGACGAGTACACCGATGATCGCCACAACCGCCAACAACTCCACCATGGTGAAGCCCGTTGATGAGCGTGACGGTTTGATCGAACCCAGTGTGTTGAAAGAATGCATCATTCCACTCCGACAAGAAATCCCTAGTCCAAAGACATTCTGTCTGTGTTGGCGTTGCGAGTCAAGGCACGGACAGAACGCGGGTGCAACGACTGGACGAGCGATGGGTGGCGACGTATGGTTAAGGGAGTTGTGCATTGCAACCGGGTGTCTCGTTTGAGACGCCTCCCAGAACTGGGGGTGATCTGGATTCGACCGGATGATTGGAAGCGATGGCTTGCGTGTCGTGGTTGATCAGTTGGCCACGTTAAAAGCTGATCAAAATTTTTTAATTGCAAACGAAAGTTTCGCACTGGCCGCCTAATAACAGGCAGCCCGGGTTGATGGGGGCCGCCAGAGTCGCCTGAAAACCCGTCACAATTCTGGATCGTCCTCCGTCTTACTCGAGACGCGGAGGATCAAAAAAGATTCGAGTTAGCGGAGTGCGGAGCCTGTCGGGCAGCGCCGGACGAAGCGAAGAGTTTCTTCAATGAAACACAAATAGTCAGACTACACACGTAGACGGTCTCGTGGACGCATCGCGGGACGCGGGTTCAATCCCCGCCGCCTCCACTAAAGCCGATTTGCGATTCGTCGCAAGTCGGCCTTTTTGCAGCAGTTCCCGGCGAGCCAGCTCTACCGGGTGGTGGGCTTTGTCGAGGCTCGTCTTGGACATGGAGATCGGTTTGTAGATGGGCTTTCGGCTAGTTGATTCGGTGGTTGAGCTTTTGGCACGGACGGTTTATCGGCTTAATGACTTGGTGTGCATGCTTTTGAGCGACGAAGGGCGCATACCGACAGACTCGCCGAGGTCAATTTCGGCTTCGTGGATATCTTCGTCGGCGCCAGGTCACTGCTGCACCGTCAACGCGGCGGCGGAACGCCCATCGCTGAACCACTGAGCATCACCTGCCAGAGTTCCGCGAACGAGTTGAACACGAAGTGGCTGACATGGCTGCGAAGCTTCTCCCATAATGACCGACGGCTCTTGAACTTCTCCAAAACCGCGGCGAAGACGGGACAGCAAGCCTCCTGAATTTGATCAACCATGAACGCCAAGAACATCAACAGCATGAAGACCGTTGAGAGGTTCTTTTTTCCGTGGCCATAGTTGTGTTCGAAGTGATAGCCTTGATTCTTCAATGTGTTAAAGGTTTCGTTCTCGATCCGCCATCGGCTGCGAGCTCCGGCAGAAAACTTTAGCAACAGCGAACGGTCCAGATTGATATCGGTGACCCAACTGAATCGTTTGCACACCTCCCCGCTGCTGCGATCAAACTCAAAATGTTGAAGGAAGTTCACTCGGACCGATTGATTCGAGGCATTGAGAGCCAAGTCACTAACATATTGAGTCTCGCTTTGAATGACCTGTGGATTGACCGGGTCAAGTTGAGTCAATGTTTCAAGCCGGTTTTCGTCGCCAGCGGTAATGACTTGCTCAAATAGATGGGCATGATCACCTGGTTTGGCGCCAAGCAAGTACCGCATCTTGGACTCTTTCAAGTCGGCAATGTGAGGAGCGTTGCTGGACAATCCATCTTCGACAACAATCAACTTCAATTGCGGGTAAAGCTGCCTGATTCGCTTGAGTAAACGCCGCGTCGCGTTGCGTTCACAGTCATTCTTGGTTTCACCGTCCTGCTTAACGATTGGTTCAATCGCCAGCGGGATGACGGTCCTGGTGTCGGGATGAACCAGCGCTGCGGCGACGGCTTGATGAACGTACTTTGTCTGGCCGCCAGCAGTGCGGTGCTCCAGGCATTCTGGACAACGGATCTTGGAGGAGCAGAAATAGCCTGTTCCATCGATTGCCAACAGATAATGATTGTCGTGAAATACAAAGCGACGCAGGACATTGCCTCGTTGTAATTCATGGAAGATGTCGGCGAACGCCTCGTTGAGATGAGTGATATCGATCCCGTCAAGAATCTCTCTCATCGTCGTATCACTGGCGATGGCATCAAGCTTGTAGAGTTTCTTGATGGCCGGTTGGTCGGCACGTTCTTGAAAGGCAAGCAGCGAGGGGTCTTTAAGCGAAAACATGGCAAACGCTGCCATCAACGTGTCGACCATGGTGTAATCCGATCTATCCTTCATTCTCAAATCGGGAACATCCTCGAACCGTCTCCGCAACGTGTCGATGAGAGCATCGGCACGAAGGAATCGGCGAGATTTCAGCGCAGGGGAGTTCGATGGCATTGTCGGAAGCGTGATTGCGAGTACACGGAAAACCGCTATTAAATACCGGAGTTCCGAAACGAATCAAGTCTCCGCAACTCACGCGAGACGCTAGCAAACAGCGACTCGGCAAAACACGCTATTTTTTGAATCCCCGGGAACTGCTGGCCTTTTTGTTTGCCCAGCGAAGTCGGTAAACCCCGTCGCTGCTTGCCACTGACCAAGCCCTGTTCATGGGGAATTGAATCCGATTCGCAAGGGTTGGGGTGGACGAAAATGCAACGGCACGGACGGCTGGTCGGCTCGCGGTCTAATCAGGATTACCGTTCCTGCAGGAAACCCATTAGCGGGAACTACGCCCATTGGGTTTTACTGCTATCACGCCGATATGAAGGGTTCCTATGGAACGAATTGGGTTTGGAGTCAAGGCTATCGCGGATACCTGAGAACGAATCGGTGGTACGCCTTCGAACAATATCTGTCGGTTACCAGCTAACACAGACGCGCTCGCCATGACTAAACAACCAATGAGAAACGTGTCCGTTCCAATGACCCGGCGGCGTTTGCCGATCGCCTCAGCGGCATGCGGCGGAATGCTGTTGAAGGGTATCGACAGTACTTGGGCGGATACGACTGGCTTAAAGTCGACCGATCATTTCTGGTATCGATTGGCGACCGACGGGCCCTACATGGATTCGCAGCGTGGCAATAAGGCGTTTGGTTTTGGTCTGGGCGAGGTATTTCTGTCGGAAGACTACGGGCAGGCTTGGCCGCATGACGCGATCTTTCGAGATGCAGACAACATCGCGTTGAGTTGCATCTTGAAAAACGG
>JBBSJZ010000565.1:0-4096 GCA_038256795.1 Pirellulales bacterium
ACGGCCGATTCGGGCACGTGCCCCATTCTAGCGCGATGTGCCGTTAGGAAAGCAACTATTTTTTGGCCGGATTGCCCAATGTTGACTCCGGTCGGGCCGGATAACCCACAAAATACCCGTGGCTCAGCTGAATTGGGGGCATGGGTATCGACCGCCAACGATTCCGCCCGACGCCTGAAAAGCATCGTTTTAGGCGGCTGATCGATTCCGTCGATCGCTCAGCGGAGTATTCTGTGCGTACGTTTTTCCATCGTCAATTTTTCTCCAACGACTCTTGGGCCATGTCATCCCACGTTACCGACCACGCCAGCGAATCGATCTACCGCGCCCTCGCCGGCATCCGCTTGGTCGACCCGCACTCGCACATCAATCCGCACGACCCCGCCTCGCACACGCTCGCGGACTTGCTCGGCTACCACTATTACACCGAACTGGCCCACTCTTCGGGGATGCCCAAGGCCCACATCGAAGATCGCTCGATTGGCAGCCGGGAACTGGTATCGCGACTGGTCGGGGCGTTGCCGAGCATCGAGAACACGGCCCAGTACCGTTGGTTAATCGAGTTGTGCCGAACCTTCTACGGCTTCGAAGGCGATCGCATCGACGCCTCGAATTGGGAAGCGCTCTACGATTCGGCCGAGACGCGCATGCAGTCTGCGGACTGGCCCCAAATGGTCCTCGACCAGAGCAACGTCGAAGCTGTTTTTCTCACCAACGATTTTGACGACAAACTGGCTGGCTTTGACACCGACGTCTACGTCCCTTGCCTCCGCACGGATGAGTTGGTGTTTCACCTCCACAAGCGCGCCGTCCAGCAGCGGCTCGAGGCATCCACGGGTGTCGAGCTCGATGGAACCCTGGCGAGTTTACGAGAAGCGCTGCGCCGCCGCTTCGAGCACTTCGTGTCACGTGGTGCTCGTGCCTGTGCGATCTCGCTGCCACCCGGATTCACGCCGACACAAGTTAGCGACGGACGCGCAGCCTCGGCACTCGATGATGTGCTCAGCCGTACCGAACAAGCCGATGTGGCGAACCGAGATGCGCTCGCGCGCCGCGTCTTCTGGACCCTGGCGGAACTCTGCGACGAGTTCGGATTGCCGTTCGATCTGATGATCGGCGTCAACCGCGGTGTCTACGCCGAGGGCGTTTACCAGGGCCAAGATCTCTACGACAGCCGCGTTTCATTGATTCAATACCGTGAACTGTTCAACGCCTTTCCCGCCGTGAAGTTCCCCGTCTCGGTACTCGCGAGTGTGACCAACCAAGAACTCGTCAGCTACGCGTGGATTTTTCCGAACGTGATCACCAACGGCCACTGGTGGTATAGCAACACGCCGTCATTCATCCACCGTGATGCCGCCGTTCGCCTCGAAGCTGTGCCGCAAACCAAACAAATCGCTTATTACAGCGACGCTTACAAGCTCGAATTCATTTGGCCCAAGTTCGACATGTACCGCCGTATTCTTGCGGATCTGCTCGCCGATAATTTCGTCCGCCGCGACGGCTGGAGCGAAGAACGGGCCATTGATCTCGGCCGAAAGATCCTGCGGGATAACGTCGACGAAATTTTTCCGCGACCGGACACTTCCAAAATTCGCCCGGTAGCTAGCGATGCAGATGCGGTCGGTACCGTTGCCACGACCGCTGTACCGGAGAACATTGTCACTGCATCCTCCGGGATCGCGTCAACCGGACTGGCGGCTGTCACGGCTGGCGACGTGTTTGCCGATGACGCATTTGATGAAGATGCGGTTGCTGGGGACGCCCGCGCGAAGGAGTTCGAAGACGTCGAGTTGTTGGACGACGCCCCCGGCGACGATGTCAGCGAGTTTGATGACGCGGAGGACTTCGGTGACCTTGATTTAACGGTCGACGAATCCGACTCGTTCGAAACGGTGATCGAAAGCGAGATCGACGACATGGAAGAAACGCGAGTGATCGGCGCCAACGACGAGACGCTCGCGGGCGACACAGATTACTTCAGCGAGCTCGACGCGATCCCGAGCGATGATGAAATTCGTTCGCTGCCGGTGGCCGATGTCCAACTCCGCGACCTCGCTACCGAACGTGCTGATTTCGACGTTGACCGGCTTGCGAACGAACTCGACGACGAGCCCCTCGACATCGGCAATTTATTCAACGATGACGCCGCACCAGAAATTCGCATGTTGCGAGGCGAAGATTCGTTCTCACCTGATGAAGATTCGCTGCAAATGACGTCCAACCCAACCACCGGCGAATTGGTATTCCCTATTCCCGGTGACACGGACTCCGGTGACACGGACTCCAGTGGCTCTGAGGCTGCGGACTCCGACATGAGTGGCGCCGGCGCGCGTGATCCGAACGAGACGCTTGACGGAGAGGATTGGGCGACGAAGCTTCGCGACCTTCAAAACGACGCGTCGTCATCCAAGACGGACGACGACGCGCACTGAACATGAGCGGTTTTTGGCGCTAGCCGCCGGCCGCTCACGACTTAGGTTTTCTCGGCGACGATGCGATTGATCGCGTTGAGCATCGCCAAGATGGTGCTCTCCACGCTGTCGGTACTCACACCGACACCCCGGTAGCTGCGTCCTTGATGCTCGACTTCGAGATTGACTTCACCAATCGCATCGCGTCCGAGTGTGGCGCTGCGAACGTGAAAGTCCTTGCACACGAGTTCGATGCCCGTGATCTTTTCGACGGCCCAAAACGCGGCATCAATCGGCCCATCGCCCTGCTCGACTCGCTCGCTATGCAATTCGTCGCCATGCTTGAGCGTCAAGGAAACACTGGGAGTACGCGACTTGCTGCTGGTGACTTCGTAATCGATGAGTGTCCATTCTTGGGCGACGTTGCCGCTGATTTGTTGCTGCACGAGGGCGACAATGTCGCCATCGTAAATCTCCTTCTTCTTGTCCGCCAGAATCTTGAACTGGTCGAACACGGACTGCAATTGTTCGCCGCTGAGTGTGTAGCCGAGACTCTTGGCACGATCCGCCAGCGCCGCGCGACCGCTGTGCTTGCCCAGCACCAAATCGGTCTTCGAGACACCGACATCTTCGGGCGACATGATCTCATACGTGCTGCGTTCCTTGAGCATGCCGTCTTGGTGGATGCCCGACTCGTGCGCGAACGCGTTGCGGCCGACGATCGCCTTATTGCGTTGCACGCTGAGGCCTGTGATCTGGCTGATCAAGCGGCTCATCGGTACCAGACGTTTCGTATCGATCCGAGTGCTGCAGTGATAGAAGTCGGCGCGGGTTCGCATCGCCATCACGACTTCCTCGAGCGCGGCGTTACCCGCGCGCTCGCCGATCCCATTGATGGTGCATTCGATCTGGCCCGCGCCCGCGGCAACCGCCGCCAAACTGTTCGCGACCGCCATCCCGAGATCATCATGGCAATGCGTGCTGATCACCGCGCGGTCCATATTCGGAACACGATCGCGCAGCATCCGAATTCGCTCGAACACTTCGCCGGGCGTCGCATAGCCGACGGTGTCCGGGATGTTGATCGTTGTCGCCCCCGCATCGATCGCTGCCTCGACGACTCGACAGAGAAAGTCATGCTCGGTGCGGCACGCATCCTCCGGCGAGAACTCGACATCATCACAATAGCCCGCCGCCCGCTTCACGCCGGCGACGGCCCGCTCGACGATCTCGTCCGTGGTCATCCTCAGCTTGAATTCACGATGGATCGCGCTCGTCGCCAAGAACACGTGAATCCGCGGTTGTGCCGCCGGCTTGAGCGCTTCCCAGGCGCGATCGATGTCCTTCTCCGCACATCGTGCCAGCCCGCAAATCGTCGCGCCGCGAACGACTTGAGCGATTTTCCGAACCGACTCAAAGTCGCCCGGGGAGGCGATCGGAAATCCCGCTTCGATAACGTCCACACCGAGATCACAGAGTGCCTGGGCGACTTCGAGTTTCTCGGCATGATTCATGCTCGCGCCCGGCGATTGCTCGCCATCACGCAGCGTCGTGTCAAAAATTCGAATCGTTCTCGCGGGGTCAGTCACTTGACTCGACATCACATACCTCCAGTCACAATTTCAAGCGGAATGAGAAAACGGAAACAAAAAACCCGAGTCGCTGGGCGACTCGGGTTTGAA
>JBBSJZ010000566.1:0-4095 GCA_038256795.1 Pirellulales bacterium
CTTCGATAAGAGCCAACAAGCCCTTCGTTTCAATCAAACCAATTGCATCGTTCATGGGTAGTTTCTTGAGGTTGAGTTTTTATGATGTTGAGCTGAGGAAACGAATTACTTCTTGGCTGCGGCGGGAGCAGCAAACTTCAAGACCTTGTCGAGGTCGTCGTGTGGGCGGGGGATGACTTGCACGCTGACGACTTCGCCGACACGGCCCGCCGCTGCGGCTCCGGCATCAGTCGCTGCCTTCACGGCGGCGACATCGCCAGTGACGAATGCACTGACCAATCCACTGCCGATTTTGTCCCAACCGAGGAACGTCACGTTAGCGGCCTTCATCATCGCGTCGGTGGCTTCGACCAAGGCAATGAAGCCCTTGGTTTCAATCATGCCGAGCGCTTCGTTAATCTTTGCCATTTCAAATACTGCCTTAATGGGAGAGAGGGAAAGTCAATTGAGTTTCATCGTGTCTCTTCTCCGCATCGAAGCGATGAGGAGAAGAGACAGGTCAAACACCTATTTTTTGGTTTTGCAGCCACAGCCGCACGGCTTTGCTGGTTCGAGTCGAACCTCAGTGGCTGCGTCCAAGTTGCACGCGTTGCCTTCGTCGGTGTCGATGTGGACTTCGAGCTTGGCGGCCTTGTCGGCGCGAACGAGCACGTCGTCAAAGCGGACACTGCAATCGGGACTCTTGATCACCAGCCGCATCATGTCGCCATCCGCGACACCGAATTGCTCGGCGTCCTGGAAGCTCATGTGGACGTGGCGAGCGGCGCGAATCACACCGCGATCGAGTTGAACGGTTCCGGCCGGGCCGACGAGCACGCAACCGGGCGTACCATCGATCTTGCCGCTGTGACGGACCGGGGCGTCAATGCCGAGCGAGATCGAATCGGTTAACGCGAGCTCCACCTGGCTGGCACCACGCGTCGGACCGAGCACGCGAACGTTGGGCAGCATCCGGCGACGCGGGCCGACCACCATCACGGTTTGCTTGGCGGCGTAAAAACCGTCCTGGTAGAGGTCTTTGTCCGGCTCGAGCACCGAACCGCGACCAAACAAAATTTCGACGTGCTCGTCGGTAAGGTGACAGTGTCGCGCGGAAATGCTGACCCGCAAGTTCGGCTTGCCGTCGACCCAACCCGGCGGGTTCGTGCCGCTTGTCGGGGCGCCGGTCGTGCCGAGCGATTGACGAATCGCCTCGCGGACGAGCGATTCGATGACGGTGCGATCGAGAGCGAGTGAAGACATAAAGTTGTTTCTTGTCGTCGGAGCTGTACCCGCGAGGGTTCAGTCGGCTTGGATGAATTGAACCGCGAATGGTCCAGCTACGGGTGTAAGGTTGAGGGCGATGGAGCTAACACTAATTCGACACCAGCGGACTCCAACCACTGTTTCCACTTGGAATCCAATCCGTCGTCGGCGACCACTCCGTGTACGTCTTGTAATCCGCACAATCGCGACAAACTGACGCGGCCAAACTTGCTGCTGTCAGCCACGACGTAAGCCTGGTCAGCTCGGGCGAGCATCACTTTTTCGCTCTCCACCAGCATCATGTCACTGTTGAAGTAACCTTGTTCGTTGATGCCCGCGACCGACAAAAACGCTTTGCGCACATTGATCCCCGCCAGCATCGAATCCGCCATCGGACCGATCGTGACGCTCGTACGACCACGAACACAACCGCCGATCATCACCAAATCGATCGAGTCGCTCGTGCTCAGCAAGTGAGCCACTGGCAAACTGTTGGTGACGACTTGCAGCGGTCGTGAAATCAATTGCCGAGCCAACTCATAAGTCGTCGATCCGCCATCGAGCAAAATCGTGTCGTGGTCCTCGATCAGCGCCGCGGCAGCGACTCCGATCGCTTGCTTGGCCGGCCACTGGTCGTCCTTCCGCGACTCGAACACCTGGATCGTGTCCGACTCGCCCGTCCAATAAACGCCGCCGTGCGTCCGCCGCGCTTCACCCGCCAATTCCAGCAGTTCGAGATCACGCCGGATCGTCGACTCACTGACTTCGAGTGACGAAGCCAACTCACCCAGCGCGGCGAAACCACGAGCCTGCACCAGCTCGCGAAGTCGGTCTCGACGGGTTTCTGTAGCCATGAACAACCGGGAATAAACGGTCAATTCCGAAGTGAAAAGCGACAGCTTAATCGCAGCGAATGGACGAAATCAAGCACCTACGAGAATAATCTTTCAACACTGAAAGAATTCCGCCACCTTGTCGTGGCGGTGCGCTGGGATGTGATTGAGGTTCTTTGCGGCGTCGACTTTCACGACGCGAGCCGCTAATATTGAGGCCTTAACTCGTCTTGATCGTCCCATCGCCCCGTTTCTCGGAAAAGTGTCTTATGAGTGTTTTGAGCGGACAGCGGGCATTGGTCACCGGCGCTTCGCGGGGGATCGGGCGTGGTATTGCCATCGAGCTAGCTCGAGCCGGTGCCGAGGTGGTGATCAATTATCGGAGCCAGCCGGAGGAGGCCGCCGAAGTGATCGCCCGCTGCGAAGAGTTCGGCGTCAAGGCTCACGCAGTTCAAGCGGACTTGGGCAACGAGGATGCCGTTGAAGAGTTGATGGAACGGTCGGTCGAAAAGTTGGGTGGGTTGGATATTGTCGTGAGCAATGCGGCTTACAGCGATCGTCAATTGATGCTGGAAGCGGATTTGGAGGGATTCAAACGCACGATTGATGTCACGATGTGGGGCCCGTTCCATCTCGTCCGATCGGCCGCGAAGCGGATGTCGGTTGCAGGCACGGGCGGCAACATCATCGTGATCAGCAGCCCGCATGCGCAAATGGCGATCCCGGGCGCGATGGCGTACAACATGGCCAAGGCAGCGATCGACCAAATGGCACGGACGGCGGCCGTCGAGCTGGCTCAGTTCCGCATTCGCGTCAACATCATTCATCCCGGCTGGATCGATACTCCGGGCGAGCGAAAATTCTTCAGCGAAGAGACGCTCGAGCGTGAGGGCAAGAAGTTGCCATGGGGGCGACTCGGCAAGAGTGAAGAGATTGGTCGCGGTGTTGTTTTCTTGGCGGACCCGGCGAGCGCTTACGTCACGGGCAGCACGCTCACGATCGATGGCGGCATCCAGCTTCCATGGCGAGAAATGTACCGCGTCGAAGAAGCTGCATCGAAATAAGCTTCCTCTCGGGACGTCGACGCACGTCCATGTCCAGGCATGAGCCGCCAAGCATGAGCTCGTTCTAGATCTCGCCCTACTTGAGCAACTCCACGATCGTCATCTTCGGCGCTGGTAATTTCAGCAGCGGCGCGAACGTGGCGGTCGATTCGTCGACCGCCGCGCACAACGCGAGCAAGTCGGCTTCGCTATTTCCCGTCAATTGCAGGTAGCCGTTGACGAAGTCGGCGCGTTCTTTCCAGTGATCATCGCTGCATGAAGGCAAAAGCGATGCCAGTGCCACGCACGCTTCGTCTCGTGTCGCTTGGCCACCCGCGAGCAACTCGGGAAGTTGGGTATGACGCGCGATGAGCGATACAAAAATGCTCGGCAGATTCCAGCGTTGGGCGAGCAGCGCGGCCGCATCGGCATGGTCCCAGCCGAAGAGTTCTTGTTCCAAGCCACTCAATCGTCGGCCTTCGCTTTGGCGCCGAGCGACGAGCTCGTGGTACTGTTCGGGCAGCTCTTTTAGCAACAGCGGGATCGCCATGTCTTGGAGTAGCGCGCCCGCGAACAAATCTTCGGAGCTGGCCAGTTTGAGCGCGCGTCCGATGGAACGTGCGAAGATGGCTCGGCGAAGTGAGTCTTGCCAGAGTGACTTCAAATCAAAGGGACCGAACTTAGGATTGGGAATCACGCTGAAGACGGCATTCCAAAGGGCAAAATTCGTGATCGCTCGACTGCCCACGAGCGTGATCGCTTGTTGCACGCCCATGATCTCGCGACTGAAACCGAAGTAGGACGAATTGACGAACTTGAGCACTTGGCCCATCAAGCCCGGGTCGGCTTCAATCGGTTTGGCAAGGTCCGCCGGTCCGCTCTCACTTCGCTGGGATACCTGCAACAGCGCTATTGCACTGTGCGGCAGCGCCGGCAGAATTTCAGTACGAAAGACGTGTTCGAGCGAAGTCGGA
>JBBSJZ010000567.1:0-4086 GCA_038256795.1 Pirellulales bacterium
CGCAGCCCAGTAAGCGGGGAGGCTTCGCTTTGCATCGGTGGCGGTTTTCGTTTCCGCCGTGACCGTTTTGGTTTCCCGGACTTGGCCGCGTGTGAGGTCCAGGCAAGACCTAAGCACTGTCATGGTCAAACTAGAAAATCGTGATGTGCGCAGACCGATAGCGGCACTACCGATAAGGTAGTTTTTTTGGGACTCGTTGTCCAATAATTTGTTCGCCGCCGGCACTTCTCGGTCAGCATGGTGTGGTTCAGTCTCGCCACCCTGGTAGATATCCGAAGCTCAGTAGCCTCACACTGTCTTATCCGGCGTTTGAACCGCTGACAGAGCGTCTCGCTTAGAAACGGGCTTGTGATCACGACAGTTGCCGCGTCGATGCCCTCGGGGACGATGGACGTTGTCAGTGTGCCTTGCGGCGTTAACAAATCACTGCGGGCTACGAGCTTCGGACGATTCGGATTCTACTCCAGATTTCCCTCCCACTCCAAGTCGAATCAACAGCGGCAACAACAAGTCGCCGATGGACGTCGCACCGCGACCTTTCTTCCTTGCCAGTTCCGCAAGTGGCTTGGCTTCGTCGGCGTAGGCCGACTTGGGAAGCCAAGCGAAGGCCTCGTTCAGATCGCGGACGGTTTGCTCGGGCGGTGAATGATGGGTGCGATGAAATTCGCGAAGTTTGAAAAGCAGATACTCACGGTCGATGCCCTTGCCTCGCCATAGTTGCCGACCACTGACGATTTGAAAAACCATCCGATTGGATCGATTGGCGATGCGGCACTGCTGGTCGATCGTGGCGATCTTTTGATTCTTCCAAAGAGCAGCAAGTCCACGATAGTAAGAATGGCACTTGATGAGATTCTTAGCAACCAAGACGCAGGCGGCTCGCAGACGTCGGTTGCAGTTCTTTGCCACGCCATCGCTTCGATCGACTTCGTCACTTTGATATTGAGACGGGTAGAGGCCCGCGCGTCCGTTGAGCGCGGTCGCCGATGCGTAGTGCTCGATCGGGCCGGCTTCCCCAGCCAGTTCACCGGCGGAAACGCCGTTGATGCCCGTTACCGACAGCAGTAGCACATAAGGCGTTTTCACCAAAAAAGCAGCCATTTCCCGTTCCGTTTGCTCCACCTGCGTTTTCATCAAAGCGTGCAGTTGGGCAAGTTGTTTCCACTGATCCGTTAGCAAGGGCGACAGCGGATCCGGGTCTGCGGCGATCGAAGACCATGCGGTGATGCGGTCGATCGTTCGTACTTGAAACCGAATCTTTTGCGATTGAAGGTACTTAGTCATGCCGTCGCTTCGGGCTCGCTGGATCGATGCCGCTGAGGAGAAGTGTTTGGCGATGGGCATGGCAATGGATTGATTGAACAGCCTGTCGTCCTCAAACAAATCAGCGTAGCCGGGCATCGACTGGTGCATCAACGATCGAATTTGAATTTGCAATCGGGCTTTCTGTTTGACCAGGTTGCGCCGATGCCGTGCGAGTCGTTGGAGCGAACGATAAACCGGATCGACATCGAGCAGTGCCAAGCCATAACCGTTGATAGCGGCATGAAAGATCGCTTCGAGATCATTGTCGTCGGTCTTCAGGTCGGGGTGCAGTGGTTTTCGGTAATGCGAAGATGCAAAGGGGTGAACCGTTCGGGTATCGAAGCCCGCTTTGGGTAGAGCCGCTTGCACGGGCCGGTGATACACACCGGTCATTTCGACCGCGGCGATGGTGTCGCGGATGCCTTCGGCTTGGCAGGCATCTTGAACCTGCTTAACCATGATTTTGAGCGATCCGGCGTTGTGCTCGACGGTGGTCGGTTCGACAATGACACGCCCGTAGTAATCACAGAGGAACCACCTTGAACGCTTCTTGGCACAGTCGACCGCGACACGACACCGAACCGTTCCGGGCCGACCTGCTGGATGACTCCACCGGGCTTACCAACGTAACGTCGCTTGGGTTTGGATTTTGACGATCGTTTTTGTTTTTTCGATTTTGTGACCATTCGAGTGTCTCCATATGGAAGGGGTTGAAAGTTCTTCCAATAAGAGCACTCGAATGGTCCTTCTGCTTAGATTTTAATGATCTAGGGGACATACCAGGGGGGCGAGACCTAAGGGGTAGGGGAATAGTTTACGAAATTTGGAAGTTGCCACAGACGTTTCGATCAACGCTTCGGCCCGGGTACCGTCTGCGCGGCGGTACGAACGGACCAAAGAATGAGTTCCGGGGAGCTATCTCCGAATGAGGTGCTGGTAAGATAAGGCGTTCCGATATCCACGGTTCATCGTTGCCCTTTTTGCCCATCGGATACTCATGGTTGAGCAAATCAAACAACTGCTGCACACGACGCCGTTTGCACCCTTCATGGTGATCACAAGCTCGGGTGACCAGATCGCGGTGCGACATCCTGAGCATGCGATGCTAAGCAAGCACTTTTTGCACGTTGTCGACGCCGAGAATAAGGCGATCGTTCACAATGTGTATTTGTTGCAAATCAATAACTTGAAGACGGAAACGGGCGATGTGGCGTAGCAGCGGCGCGGTTGCTGTTCAATCGTCGTGCAGGAAGTCGTGCAGGCCGTGATCTTCGTCGAAGGATTCGAAGTCGCGGACGTTGATACCGAAGTCGTGGAGCGCTTCCGCTGACCAAGTTGGCCATGGAGACCAGTGGCTGCGGGACGATGCCAACGCGTTGACCGGTAACCATACTTGGCTGATGACCAAGAAGGTAAGCACAAGTCCTGCCAGCGCGGCGACCCGCCGGATGGGATGAACGTTAGCGCTTCGAGTTGCCACGGATACCAGCTTTTCGCTGCGGCGAATCAGCGCACTCTTGCTTCGTCCGAACGACAGAACGCACGATGGCGAGCCGCTGCTGCGCTCGGCGATCTTTGCGAGCGTCCGTAAGTACGACGAAACCTTGCCGCCGGACAATGCCGCCGTCTCATCACAGGCAAACTCGCGAACCAGTTCCGCACGCCGTCCGGCCATTGCGATCGCCGGGTGGAACCAGAACAAGCTCGCGCATATCCCCTGCAAGAAGTGTTGCAGTGGATGATTGGTTTTCAAGTGTTCCCATTCGTGCAACAGCACGTGTCGTTGCTCATCTCGTGAGTCGGAAAGTAAGGATTGCGGCAGCACGATCGTCGGCCTGTGAAGTTGCCAACAAAACGGACTTTCGACCGAATCGCAAATCAAGATGTTCATTGAATCGTCAATTTCACCGTCCTGGATCGGCAATGATTGGCGTTCCTGCGAAGTGATGGGTCGGCAAACCTTTCGCAGGAATCGTGAGAGCTGGATATAGATCATGGCTCGCCGTATCAGGACGATTGCGACTCCGGCGATCCACCCCATTGCGACGACGTGAACAATGGGTGTTTGGTGAAGCGCCACCTTGGCCATGATGGATCCTGGTCGATTCGCCGCCATCGTGAAAGGTCGAAAATGCGGGAACATCGCCCCGGCAATCACGAGCGTCAGAATGCCCACAAAACAAACGGTCCACAATCGACAACTCGTTCGCGAATCGCCCAGCCAGCGATCGATGCCGTAGGTGACTGCGATCAATAATGTGGTCTGCACGATCAAGCCGGCTGCCACTTCGCTTAATAGAAACTCATTCATTGGAGATTTTTCGCTCGTCGTTTGCCGATTGGCTTTCCTCGAGCTTATCCGCGGCTTCTCGAAGCGCCGCGATGTCCGACTTCGAAACGTGTTCGGATTCCATCAAGCTAAGCACCAACGAACGTACGGAACCGCCAAACAAATGGTCGGTCAAGTCGCTCAGCATCCCGACACGAACTTGTTCGCGGGTGACGTTCGGCACGTAGGTGAAGGCTCGGCCAATTTTTTCGCCCCGTCGAACGATGTTCTTCTCTTCCAAAATTCGCATCGTCGTCATGATCGTGGTGTATGCCAAGTCACGACGAATGCCATCGACAACGTCGTTGACCGTGACCTGGCCTTTTGCCCAAACCACGTCCATGACTTCGGCTTCGCATTTGGTGATTTGAATTCGGTCCATGGAGAAGATCACTCGAATTAGAAGAAACAAGAGAAGGTTGATCGGCGGGAACCTACATTCGCAGCCTCGC
>JBBSJZ010000568.1:0-4072 GCA_038256795.1 Pirellulales bacterium
CAGCGCGGCCGCGACTACGACGTCACGGCCAGTCCACGCGCTGACTGGGGTACCGAGTTGCATTTCACGGGAACCACGCCGCCGCTCCGCAGCGGACTCCGCACTCATCTCGCCCTCGAGGGCTTGCACCAAGCCGGGAATGCCGCGATCGCGATCGCCATCATCGACGTGCTTCGCGATCAGGGACTGAAGCTGCCGACGGTGCCAACCATCGCCGCACTTGCGAGTCTCGAGTGCGATGGCCGCATCGAGCGGTACCGTTTACCCGATGACGTACTCGCCATCGTCGACGCGGCCCACAACGAAGACAGCATCGGCGCGCTGTGCGACGCGATCCGATCGCGTCGTGGTGATCGGCAAGTCACGATCGTGTTCGGAACCAGCCGCGACAAAGCCGCCGACGTCATGCTCGGACAACTCGCCACAGTGGCTGACCAGTTTCTGCTCACGCGATTTCAGGGCAACCCGCGTTTTCAAGAGACCCGCGAGTTGGCTCGCTTGATGCCAGCGACGCACACGGATCGTACCACCGTCGTCGACGATCCCATCACTGCCTGTGAGCAAGGCCTCCGCCAAGCCACCCCCGGCGGCATCCTCGTCGTTTGCGGTTCATTCTTCCTCGCCGCCGAAACCCGCGGCTGGCTCGCTTCGCTCGCGGGCGATTCGACTCGCTGAACGAAGCGAAGCTGTCCCCGTCCAATCGCCTTCATGCGAATGCGCGGTTCCAGAAATCAACATCCGAGACGACTCGGTGCGCAGCCCCAACCTTTGTGAAAGATCGGTCGCTCCTGGGTCGATTGTCGCCAACGCACTCACCCTGAGTGGTTCTATTTCCACTCAATGAATTGAGTGGGTTCAACCCACAGACTCTGAGGATGGGTCATTTTCCGCTACCGGCCGTGACCCCGACTTTTGCCCTGTTTTACCCAGCTTGTTGCCTCTGGTTTGCTCAGCGTTTTATTGCCCCAGTGCGATTGTGAAGATTCAGTCTGTTTCTGCAAATTTTTGCGAATGTCGTAACGATTTTGACGAATATACAGTGGGAGCGGAAGATTCGCTCCGTGGTTTCATCGAGATACTCGGCGTAGAACGACTTCAGCATGAAGATATCGAAATGCAAGAATTTACGGCTGCGACCCTTTATAGCAATTTTGATAGCTATGGGGCTTTGCCCGCTCGTGAGGGGACAGTTTCCCGCGGATTCAGCGAGATCCTTTGCCCATGGAGACGAATCGACGCAGCTCGTTTGGACTGAAGCATTGCCCTCGCTCGGTAACGAGAGTGATGCGGCTGTAAAGTCGCTTGAAGAGCGATTCGAAGAACTGGAAAAAGCCTACGCAAAGGACAAAGAAGCATCCGACGCGAAAGGGTACGAGGACGCAGCAAAGAAGGCGGCGGAGGATAAGAAAGACAAGAAGTGGTTTGAGAAATACACGATTCGTGGGTACGCCCAAGTCCGCTACAACGATGTTGTTTCTCAAGATGAGCTTTCGGCTCCGCCGCATCACGTTAGCGATCGTTCGGTAAGTGATAACCAAACGTTTCTTCTTCGCCGTGCTCGTCTGATTATATCGGGCGATGTGTCCGATCACATGTCAATTTATCTTCAGCCGGACTTTGCTTCCACTCCGGACGGAAGCACCAGTGGCATTCAATTTGCGCAACTTCGAGACTGGTACGCCGATTGTTTTATCGATAAGACCAGAATCCATCGTCTTCGCATCGGTCAGTCGAAGATCCCCTTCGGTTGGGAAAATATGCAAAGCAGTTCGAATCGATTAGTGCTCGATCGAAACGACGCATTAAATAGTGCGGTTAGAAACGAACGTGACCTGGGAGTGTTCTATTACTGGACACCAGAGCATTCTCAAGATTTCTTTCAGGAGGTCCTCGACACAGGCTTGAAAGGTTCCGGCAATTACGGTGTGTTTGGAATCGGAGCTTACGCGGGTCAAGGTGGTTCGTTGGCTGAGCAAAATGACAACCTTCATATCGTCTCAAGATTTACGTTGCCGATCGAGTTCGACAATGGACAGTTTGCGGAACTCGGTATGCAAGGTTATACGGGGAAGTATACCGTGTTGGGATCGAACATTCGACCGCTTGGGGCTGGCGCGGCCTCGATTCCGCTCGGGACGCTAGAGCAAGGAAATCGAGAAGGCTTTCGAGACGAGCGACTCGCTTGGACTTCGGTTTGGTATCCCCAACCACTCGGCTTTCAAGCCGAGTGGACCGTCGGACGTGGACCGGGGCTGAATGCCACTCAAACGGCAATCGAGGAACGCGCGTTGTACGGCGGTTACGCGATGACGATGTATCAACACAAAACGGCAGAGCTGGGGACTTGGATTCCGTTTCTGCGGTGGAACTATTTCAAGGGCGGCTACAAAACAGAACGCAATTCACCATTCAGCGATATTTCTGAATGGGAAACCGGCGTCGAATGGCAATTGAATAAGCAAATGGAACTTGTCACGATGTACACGATGACCGATCGAACCAATACGACGGCGATCAACCAAGCGGGGACGACTTCTTATCGCCAATTTGATGGAGACATTTTGCGGATGCAATTTCAATTCACTTTCTGACGCCACCCCGTCAGCATGTGACTGATCAATCACCCGCGGCTTCGGCATTTCGGAAGTGCGTTCCGCTCGTGACCCTTTTCTCCGTTCCCTTCCGTGTCCAAAAGTCGCCCGTCGTGCCAAAGGTCGACTCGACGAGATGGAAGCGAAGAATGTCATCGTCAAGATCGATGCGATTCTCCAGCGAGTCCTCGTGAGTCTTTGTAAAAGCCTCGATTTCCGATGAGCTAGTTCCAGGGATTTGCTTGATCATTGAGGATCGTGCGGAGTTTTTGCAGACCACGTTTGAGGAGCCCCGCCACCGCCATTTCGCTCTTGCCCATCCGTTCGACGATCTCGGTGAGTGGTCGTCCTTCCATGTAGCGAAGTCGGATGGCTTCGGCTTGCGTCTCGGGTAATTGGTGCAGCGCTTCGAGCAGCGCGATCGCGGCTTCTTCGCGGATTGCGACGCCGCTCGGGCTCGTCGTGCTGCCCGGCATTTGTTGCAGCCAGCCACCGCCCGCAGAATCGCCATCGGGATGGTTGCCCGGTTGGACCTCGCGTTTGAGCGAACGTTTTTGGGTCGTGATGTGACGCGTGACGGCCGATGCGACGTTGTTCTTGAGCATCCCACGCAGCCATCCGGCAAACTCGGCCGGCGTTTCCCCTCGAAACGAATGCAAGTCGCGTTTGGCTTCCAAGCACGTCACTTGCACGATGTCGGCCGGATCGATGCGGCGGCGCAGTCGCTCGGACAGATAGCGGTGAGCGAGCATCAACAAGTAGCCACGGTACTGTTCAAGCAATCGGCCAAGGGCATCGTTATTGCCGCCCTTGGCGCCGACGAGTAGTTCGGTCGTGGAATGGTCGCCGCTCAAGAAAACACGTTCCATTCATTGATGAGATTGACAGTTGCGAAAACGCTGCCCAGTACCCAGCAGGCAGGTTGTTATAATCTTACACTGTTCCACCGCACTCGCCTGCCGCGTGAATCGTTAACCCCTCCGCACTCCCTCAAGTCTCTTTCATGTTCACACCACTGCTGTTCCACCCGCGGCTAATGCTCCTCTGTATCACTTTCGCAGTCGCCGGGTGCAACTCGCCGACTATTGAAGCGAGCAATGAAGCGAGCAATGAAGCGAGCAATGAAGCGAGCACTGAAGCGAGCGACCAGCCGGGCGGTGAACCGGTAGCGGCGGCCGGCGCCGCAATCGCCACCTCCCCGGCTGCGATTGAGCTCAAGTTCGCTGCATGGGACGAGATTGAGAAATTCGCGATGCAGACCGGGCGGGTCACGGTGGTCGATCTCTGGTCCCTCGCGTGCGGCCCGTGCTTGAAAGAATTTCCTGGGCTGGTGCGACTCGATGACCAATACGGCGATCGGATCCAGTGCATTGGCGTCGACGTCGACTATGACGGTCGCCAGACTCGGCCGGCGGAGACTTATGAGCCCAAAGTGAGTGAGTTTCTCAACTCGGTGGGCGCGCGGTTCGAGAATTACATCA
>JBBSJZ010000569.1:0-4070 GCA_038256795.1 Pirellulales bacterium
CAGGATCAACATCAATGCGAACTAGTAGGATATGCTTGGTGCCTGGATGAACCATAAACACGTCCGGTAGTCCAACGATCCTCTCCTCCAGCCGAAGCGAAAGTTCAGCCACGGGCAGAGGGGTGTATCCCGGCATCTGTTCGATGCCAATCAATATTTTCACAAAAGTTCGAATCTTGTTCGCTTCGGAGAATGGTCCACCCGCGCAGTTGGTGGACATGGCTCTCGCTGCCTGCTTAGTGAACGTAAAATAGAAGCGCCCGTGGTGGAGTGGATGTGCCTCCACCAGCTTCCGCTTCGTTAAGCTGCGAAGTGATTTCCCGATCAGTGCAGGGTCATGGACCATGAGCACCGGCGAGATCCCCCAAACAATGCGAGTCGTCATTCCATAATCGGAAATTTGCTCGAGTATTGCGAGTTCTAATGCGTCCTGAACATTGCATTCAAGCGAGCTACCGATTTTCATATCCGCTTCCCTTGCCTGAAGAGCTAGAGCCTAGAATATGAGCATGCTTCTCCAGCAAATCTGCTGAGATACAAAACACATGCTCCGCATTGATCGCAAAAACGACCTCGTCACGTTGTGTTGTTGGAGTTGTTGAGTCACTCGACATATCCCTGCTGAACTTGCTGTTGCTGAATGCAACGCTCAATCGCAGGTGGGCGATCCATTCGGCCCGGCATTTGGGAATGTGGCGGTTGCATCCGCAAATCCCTGCCCAGCGCTTGGTAGGCCCAATCATTTCGGTTGGTACCGAAATGACATTGTCAAAGGAATTTTCATGCGAATTAATGAGCGCTGGATCATGGCTATCGAGCTCTGAACTATAGATCTCCTTAATAGCCGATCGTGGCGGAAGGTTTACTACCAGTTGCACAAGCAGTCGCTTTCGCACCAGATAGCGGATGGCTTTGCCGACTTCAAAAGGATCGTATCCTTCACTGGTCAAAAGGTTTTGCAAAGTATCGCGATCACACCACACCATGTGGCTAGGGATTAACTTGAGGATCGATTTTGCACATTCGTTTTTCATTGCTACCTCGCTTCGTGACTTGACATGACTTGAATATAGAAACGACGAGCGCCCAGACTAAGACGTTTTGTGATCAACTTGCGCCCAACCGCCAATTTTATTTCTCTACCCAAAATCGGCCCCAAACAGATCGTTATTACGACCACGCTTGTCTCGCTTGTTGCGTGTAGATTTTCTGATGGTCGGTGGCTCGTGAGTCTCACCCGCCACGATCATTCCGGGTAGATCCTGCGGCCAAGGCAGCTTCTTCCTTCGATCAAACTCTTTGGGAGTGATGTGATAGTCGTTGTAGCAAATGAAGGGAATTCCGTTGTATCGTGCATAGCCTCGACCACCTCCGCCAATTTGCAGAGCACTTAGATTGCGATTCTCGGACATCGTGTGCAGGTCGGTGACGCGACCACGCGGTACGTGCTCCGTTTTGTAGCTGCGGCTAGTCTCCTTACCAATTGATAATGTTTCCTGGACTTCTTCACGGGTCCCCATCAATGTCGAAAGCATATTGATATCGTCCGGTGAATTGACGGAGAACCATTGGCGCAACGCACAATTGCCGCCAACGGCGTGATATACGGCTGGGCTATTGGAGAGAAGGTCGCTCATGGATTGATTTGAGAGAACGAGCCCAATGTCATGGCTTCGCGCAAGTTGCAGGATTTGATCCAGACCTTGAGACCCGACACGTTGAAACTCGTCAATGATGACGTGAACCTTCTTATCGCGAGTTGCCAAGCGGCCCGCGATGATGAGAAAGTACAGTATGAGTCGGGCAATCGCTGGAGCGCCTATCGTCGAGGTTGTTGAAGGCAAGCGAAAATAGCCAACTTGCGGTTGCTGGAAGTAGTCAACGAGTTCAATCCGATTCTCCAGTACTTCCGGGCTGACGATGCTTTCCGGAGTTACATTCAGGGAGTTGTAACAGCCAAGACGCTGTACCACCGCCTGCGCGTGAATGCCTGATTTGCGTAGTTCCGGCAGCAAGCCTTGGGACTCGTCCGATAGCATAGCGTTGACTTCATGACTCAGATGTCGAAACGACAATGCGTCAGGATTGGCGAGGTTGGCAGCGTGGATTACGGCCGCATTGCACGAGGTAAAGAAGCCCTTGCCGTAGTCAAATCCGTAAACCAGCCCACAGCATGTTGCGAGAATATCGTCTCGCTCGGAAATCCCTAGGTCCGTCCAACCGCTGGTTAAAAACGGGTTGAAAATCTGAGTATGCGTGTTGTTCTCCAGCGAGAAGAACTGCATTTTCGTTTCTGGCCGAAATGCCTGGACCGCTGCCTCGGCAGCATAGTACATCTCTGGTGAATCACCCTTCAGGTCTATAACGATGACCGATGCGTCCCTGAAGCTGATTAATTGCTCAATAAGCGGAGCCAATCCCATCGAAGATTTGTTGGCACCGGTTGCTCCCAGCACGTGAAAGTGCTGCAAACTAAGTTCGCGATCGACCATGATTGGCGAGCCATCCGCAGCGACGTAACCCATGAGAAGACCGTTCTGCTCGTCGAGGTTCTTGGACTGACGCATTTTGCGAACGATTGCGTGCCAAGCTTGTACACGGTCGCGAACTACGATTGTTCTACCGACGTTACTTACTACTACTAACGAGGCTGCAAAAAACATCACCGGTGCAATCAAAAACCACATGGCCGCCTGTAGTAAAAGCCCCTGTACGGCATACTGGAAGCCGATGACGAACAGACTGCCTATCGTGACTCCTAGTAGAATGATGCGCGAAAAAAACGTACCCGCTGGCGAAATAATCTGTCCCGGAGGCACAGTTCCGGCTGAAGGATAAAACAGATAGCCTGTCAAAAACTTGAGGTAGCTCTTGCTCGGAGCGGCGGGCTTTTCGGCAAGCCGATGATATCCACCGACGATCGAAATAGCTGAGACAATCCAACAAGCTTCAATCAGTCCGATAAAACACCCGATTAGGATAGCCACGACTGCTGCGACGAATCCTTGGAAAATAAGCAAATGAAAGTCGGCGGCGTTCTGCTGACGATGTTGAGCACTCGACGCGACGGACTCGCTCGCGATCACATTGAAATGGTTGGCCATTTCAATTGTCGCCGCACTGACTGCCGCCATGATAAAAACCGCCAGCAGCATTGGTTGAGTAAGTACTGCAACTCCACTAACAATGGCCATGCCGATGATAAGCCATGAATAGTGAGACGTTCGAACTAACGGGCGCACCAATACGACGAGCAGAAATCCTACGAGCAACCATGGCGAGTATTTTACTAACACATCTTCTAAGCTCTTCGTGGACGTTGCTGCAGACTGGACCCACAGGATCAGTAGACATTGCATAGTCGCGGTCGTTATGACAACCTGCGACGCAATCGACCAGCACATGCTGTTTGTTCTTCTTCCAGTCGCCGGAAGTGCAGTTTCTAATGGCAGGCTCGGTATGTTGGCTCGCTCCAGTGGATTGTCCAAGTAAAGTGGTGGAATGGTCATAGATAGTTTTCCTCAGAGGGTTAACAGAAGACAAAGTTCATCGATAATTGCGATTTCAAAGCGAGTACCGGATGGCCAGACGCGTTTTTTTACTTCTCGCATAATCAGCTGCTTCTTCGACTCAGTTGCAGTCAGGATGACGTACAACAGTCGGCGTTCACCTAGCAGTTGTAAGTACCCCTTGGTTGAGCGGACCTTCATATCGTGCTGGCACTTTTGGGCGACATGAGCGGGTGTTCCACCTAGATCAACCCGGATCAAGCGGAGTTGGAAATCGGTAGCGATTGTCGAATTGTCGGAAGCCTCGTTCGCATGAGCGATCGTGCGGTGCTTCTCTGGAATCCAGTGCCACGACTTCGCGATCTCAGCCTGGGTCAACAGTTTTACGGTTGGTGCCGCCTGCAAGCAGTAATTGGCAATCGCCAGTGACGTCACCAGTGTTTGTGGACCAAGCGGACGAATTCGACTTTTGGGAAGCCCGAGTGATTGGTAAAGGGCTGGGCCTGGTACGAAATACAATCGGCCATCAACGTAGTCATGTCGCTGCAGCCAACTGCTATC
>JBBSJZ010000570.1:0-4064 GCA_038256795.1 Pirellulales bacterium
AACTCGAATCACAAAATCCCTGCATCGGCATGCTGGAGTGGGACGAATTTGAGATGGATGAGATGATCATCCCCGAGCATTCACGTATTTTGCTTTACAGTGACGGAGCGTTCGAAATCCAAAAGTCCGATGGCGAGACGTGGACGTTTCAAGAGTTTGTCGATTTCGTGAGCGTCCCGGATTCGACCGAAGAGAATGTTATGGACCGCTTGATACGCCACGTCTGGCAACTCAATGGCGGTCCAACCCTGGACGACGATTTTTCGATCATGGAGATTCGCTTGTAGCTACCGTTCGATTGATCGGATTGACCGCTCGAGGACCGAATCATCATCGGATCGCCGAGAGCAGACGCGTGTGATCACGTCTGACTACGCGTCGCGCAGCAACGTGAGCAGTTGGGCGAGGTCTCGGTTGAGAGTCGTCGCGTCGGCCACCAAGGCGGCAGCGATTTGTTGGGTCTCGACGGCCTTGGAACCTGTTTGAATGGCGTCTTCGCGGACGCCCATGATCGTTCGCGAGACAGCGCCGGTATTGGCTGCGGCACCGGCGATCGTGCGTGCGATCTCGGCCGTCGCCGCCCCTTGTTGCTGGACCGCCGAGGCAATCGTGGTTGTCACGTCATTCACCTTACGAATCGTGGTTCGAATGTCCGTGATCGCGGTCACCGCATTGACGGTTTCCGATTGAATCGTGTCGATCAACGATTGAATATCTTCGGTCGCTTTGGCGGTTTGCACGGCGAGCGTTTTGACTTCGGAAGCGACGACGGCAAACCCTTTCCCGGCATCACCGGCGCTGGTGGCTTCGATCGTCGCGTTGAGCGCCAGTAAGTTCGTTTGGATCGCAATCATTTTGATCATCGCAACGACTTCACCGATGCGTTTGGATGCAGAAAGCAATCCTTGAATCGTTTCGCCAGTGACACCGGCCTGGTCGACCGCATCAGCCGAAACGCTGCGGGCTTTGGTGAGATCGTGAGTGATCGCAACGACGGACACCGAAAGCTCTTCAGCCGCGGCGGCAACTTTTTGAACGTTCACAGCGGCCTGTTCCGAGGCGTCAGCGACGACCGAGGATCGCTTGGCGGTATCCTCGGCGACGCCAGCAAATTGCAGGGATGTTGATTGCAGCGAGTCGGCGGTTTGGGTGATGGAAAGGACGATCTTGCCAACGCCTTTCTCGAAAGTATCGGCCAAGGACATCAATTCGCTGCGGCGCGCATCCACGGTCGCGAGGCGAGTGGTTTCCGCTTGTCGATGAGCTTCGTCGGTGGCTGCCCTCGCGTGATCCTCTGCCGCTTTCGATTCGTGCAAGCGGATTCGGTCGTCCCGGAATACGAGCACTGACCGAGCCATCCGTCCCAGCTCGTCGACTCGATCAGCTCCGGGGACGCTGGGTACCGCACGGTCCGCGACTAAGTCGGCCATCGAGGATTCCAGTCGGACCAAGCTATTGAAGACACGAGCTCGTAGCAACCAGATTGCCGCAGCGAGTGTGGTGAGCAAAAAGACGACGATCCCGACCACGACTCGGCGCCAATCGGTCACCTCCGCTTGAGCCCGCTCGACACTCGCCATCGTTCTTGCGTCCATCATCACAAAGAAACGATCGACGGGCACCATGATTCGCCGTTTGTACTCATGGTATTCCGGCGAGTGCATGAGGTTTCTCGCCAGCTCCAAATCCGGTTCCCGACGCTCCGTGAACGCTTTGCCGTCACCGCGGAACAATCCCTTCACCGCATTCATCGCGACGACTTCGAGATCGACGAGTTTATCGGAGTTGGTTTGTGCCTCGCTCAACATCGCGAACTCATCGTCGCTGAAGTCAGCGGCTCGCATCAGGTCCTGCAGCGAGATCGCAGCCGTGTCGCCACGTGGTCGGATCGGATCGGCAGCGAGGAAGTCCCAATAGATTCGGTGGCTGTCGACCGGTCGCGGGCGCTCGCCGTTTCGGATCGCGAGAACGGACTCGTATTGCTGTTCCCACTTCGGATCGCCCGTGACGACGTACGTCCGCGCGAGCCGTGTCAAATCATCAGAGCTTTGACGTAGCTCGTCGGCGAGTAAGTACGACCGATACCGGTTGACGCCCGCGACTTGAGCCACATCTTGAGCTCGACCGAGCCGAGCCAGCGCATCGACGAGCACGGCGGAAAGGGCTACCACCAAAAGCACGCCGATAACAAAGACTTGCTGCAAGGATCGAAATTTCATGTCCGCTGAACTCGACGAGTTTTCCGGGGTGGCAACCACGCTCTCGCCGGCTGGTGTGCTGCTAAAACTGCAGCCGCGGCTATCCCAGAGTAGTCACAGCTCGCGTTTACTCCAGCCTTGACAGGGAAAAGCCGACCCCGGCAACCCGCGAATTAAGCGGCGCGGCGCTGAGGCTGGGCCCACGGTTGATCCGTTTCTGCGCTCGTCGCTGCGGCGGTGGAGTTCACTTCGAGTTCGCTCCAGCGATCGATCTCGTCGGAATGCATCGAGGCGACCATTCGTTTGCCGGCGCCGTAGATTTTAAGCTCGTCTTCTTCGACGAACCAAACCGCGTGGTGTGACGTGGCGCTGAAGCGTCGACCACAGTAGAATCCGTCCCGGATGACGATCGATTCGCTGCCTGGGGAGAGATGGTGCCCGGGCCCCACGTGCTGCTGGAGCCAGTGATTGAGGGCCTTGCGGACGTTGGCCAATCGTTGCGAGTTCGTCATCCGTGGTCTGATCGATTTGGCTGAGATGGTTCATAATGCGGACCACCACCGAGCCCGGGGCGCGGCGGTGGCAGCTTGGAATCGCCGCTGACGTACTCATCGGCGCGTTACGGCCCTCACATTCGGTCGAATCCTCACTGCCGGAACTGCCAACTCAAACACCCTAAATTAACGGAAGATTGCGTGCGGGTTTTACTCAATGAATCCCAACTTCATGACGGCGTCGATCGGCTCGCTCGAGAAATCGACGGGTTTTACGGCGGTCGCCCGCTCACCGTCATCGCGGTGATGACGGGTTCGCTGGTGTTATTCGCCGATCTCATCCGGCGTCTTTCAATGCCCCAGAGAGTGGGTGTGATCCGTGCGTCGAGTTATCGGGGTGGCAGGGCGTCGGGAACGTTGCACATCGATTCGAGCATGACGATCGATGTCGCTGGGCGAGACGTGTTGCTCGTCGACGATATCTTCGACACCGGTCAAACGCTGGCTAAACTCAGTGACATGTTGCTCGACATGAGGGCGGCAAGTGTCTCTACAGCCGTGCTGCTGCACAAACAGCGCGAGCACAGCGTCACGTTGCGGCCCGACTTCGTCGCGTTCAAGATCCCGGACGAGTTCGTGGTCGGCTACGGTTTGGACTATCTCGACATGTATCGCAACCTGCCGTATCTGGCAGTACTCGAGCCCGCCGAAATTGATGACACGGCGGCGCACGTGGCAGCCGGCACCCAAACCGCAGCGGATACTCAACCGTGAATCGACGCTTGAGAACGTTGGTGGTGACGCGGCGGTTTTGGCCGCACGGGGGTCACGACTCCGCCGCATCGCTACTCTCACTGGCGAGCGGGATGCAGCGCCAGGGGGTGCATGTGGAAGTGCTCACGCCACGCTACGCATCGTCGTGGCCGGAAGGATTTGCCCTCCGCGAGATCGTCGTGCATCGCCCCGCCGCAGCACCGCGCAGTGATTGGTCCATCGGTCGTTACCTGCGTCACGTCACGCACTGGTTGCGCGAGCGCGTGTCGACCTTCGATCTCATTTACGTCGATGCTGTCCGCGAAGAAACGCTCACAATTCTCGAAGCCACGCGCGGAAGCGACGTCGCGACGTTGGCACGCGTGGCGGGTTGGGGCGCGGGGGGAGACGCGGCATGGTGGGATACTTCTCGCGCCGCGACGCGATCGCTCAACGCACTCCATCATTTCGACGGCGAGATCGCCAAGTGTGCGACCGACCACCGCGCTCTCGTCGCTCGCGGGATTGCACCCGCCAAGATCCATCGCATCGACTACGGCTTCGCCCCCGGTGCCGTGCGTTCGGCGACTGGACGCAGCGCAGCGCGCGGAGTGCTGGC
>JBBSJZ010000571.1:0-4061 GCA_038256795.1 Pirellulales bacterium
ATCGCCACCATCCTTGCCGACGGTAAACATCCGGGTCGTGAAGCCGCCGGTCGGTTCCGCATCGGGACCATCACCCGTGCTCGCACGCCATCGATGCAGCACGATGAATCGCGAGCTATCGGGGCTGATCAACAGATGGTTAAAATAGTTCCACTGGTCCGCCAGCGAGCGACCGTGATAATCGATAGCGGCAGCGTCCCCGAGCGAAAAGATTAATTCGGATTCCCCCGTTTCCATGCTCATCTTCCACACTCCCGAATGCTCCGGTGCGCGGACTTGAACATCGGGATCGGACAAACCGACATAGCCGTAGCCTGGCCGCATGCGTTGGATGCGTGAAAAGTCGGCGGTGATGGCCCACTTCCCGTCGCTGCTCAGTGCGTAGATCGGCCGCGGCAAGGTTCGCATTTCGCGGGTTTGGACATTCATCACACGGGCAACATGCTGACCATCTTGTCGGTCGTTCCAAACGACCTCGGAGGCCGAACCTGGCCGCCACTGCAACATGCACCCCTGTTGCCATCCCCAGGCTCGACTTTCACCTAACCGGATCCACTTGTCGTGATCCTCGGTATCGACCATGCCGACGCGGATCACGTCCTCCGCCGTCGGCGTGCGATGCTCGAACGCCACTTCGTTGGCAAGCACATAGCGATTTGTCGGATCAAATTCGAGCTTGTCGTAGTAGCCGAACCAATGATGCAGTGGTCCGCGAGTGATCGCGCGAACCGGCGGTAATTCCGCCGCCGCGGTGGCGAAACACGCTCGGGGAGTCGCGACCATCATGGTGCCTGTGGCGAAAGCGCCGAGAACTTTTCGTCGAGAGATGCGATCAAACATCGATAGTTACCGAGGGAAATTGGGGAGGCGGTTGTGATCCATGGTAGAGACACCCCGGCTCATCGGGGTCTGATAGACTGTCGCTGTGGACTAGGTTTTTTAAAGTCTCGTTAATGGATCACGTCATGACAGGTCAGCTCGGATCACGGCGGCGTTTTTTGAAGTCCACGACGCTGGTCGCTGCGGCGACGATTGTACCCCGGCACGTTCTCGGCGGACCGGGTCACGTCGCACCGAGTGACCGCGTCAATGTTGCCGTGATCGGCGTCGGTGGCCGCGGGCGAGAGAATACCAAGGAACTTCTCGCACTCGATGACGTTCGCGTCGTCGCGGTCGCGGACCCCGCCGAGCGCTGGGACTTGAGCGGCTTCTACTACCGCGGGATCGCCGGTCGCGGTCCCGTTTGCGAAGTCATCGACAAACATTATCAACAACGTGATGCCAAGTTTTCGTGCCGGCAATTCGTCGACTATCGCGAGATGATCGCGGAGCATGCTGGTGACTTCGATGCTGTGCTTTGCGCGACACCGGATCACTTGCACGCTCACGTGTCACTCACCGCGATGCGAGCGGGCAAGCATGTCTATTGTGAAAAGCCGCTCACGCACAACATCGCCGAAGCGAGGCTCGTGGCCAAGCTTGCAGCTGAAACCGGTCTAGCGACGCAAATGGGCAATCAAGGCCACTCGACCGATGACATTCGCTTGACATGTGAGCTCGTCCGCGCCGGAGTGATTGGCGCGGTCAAGGAAGTTCACGCCTGGGTGCCGGCGACACGTTGGAATCCGACGCTGACGAAAGCACCGACCCAGCCGCAGCCGATTCCTCAGGGACTCGATTGGGATTTGTGGTGCGGTCCGCGGACGCCAGTGGACTACAACGCTGCGTACGCTCCCGTCGCGTGGCGAGATTTTTGGAAGTTCGGCTGCGGCGCGATGGGTGACTTCGGTTGCCATGATCTTGACTCCGCCGTTTGGGCGCTCGAACTCGGGCTGCCCGAGCGAATCGAGATGTACCCGGCCGGCGGCAGCGATCCAGCGATGATCCCGTTTGGCGAAGTCGGCTATTTCGATTTTGCGGCCCAGTCCGATCGACCGCCGGTGCGAATCACTTGGTACTCCGGTGGGTTAAAACCGCCGCGGCCCGATGAGCTACCCGAGGGCAAGCAATTACCAGCACGCGGCGTGCTGTTCGTCGGCGATAAAGGCGTCATCACGTGCGAAGGCGCCGGTGGTAAGCCGAGCGTCTATCCGCTCGAATTGGCTGAATCGATCAAGACGCCCGAACCGACAATTCTTCGTTCCCAAGGGCACCACCGCGATTGGATCGATGCCATCAAAGGTGGCCCCGCCGCGAGTAGCGAGTTCGGTTACGCCGCCAAGTTAACGGAAATCACTTTGCTCGGACTCGTCGCACTCCGCATGGGCCAACCCATTCGCTGGGACGCTCCGGCCATGAAAGCAAGTGGACTCGAAAGTGCCGACGCCATCATCCACGGCGAATATCGCGACGGTTGGAAGCTTAGCTGAGGTAACGGTTGGACCCGGCTAGTTCGCTAACTTCAGTCACTTATTCTGTCTTTCCACTCCAAGGGAGTTCATCGCATGCGCTCGATTCCTGTCGTTTTGAACATGGCTCTTCTCGCCGTTACCGCGTTGTCATTCGCCATCGCGGATGAGCCCCGCCGGTTGCTCGCCGGTGCATCCATGTGTGACATCACACCGCCGCTCGGTTTACCCATCGTCGGCAATTGGGATTCGCCGCCGGCGACGAACATTCACGATCCACTCCACGTGCGATGTCTCGTGCTCGATGATGGAAACACCAAGATCGCCTTCGCGATTTGTGACAACGTTGGCATCCCTCGCGAGGTATTCGATTTTGCGAGGCAGTTAATTTCGGCCCAAAGCTCAGTGCCGCCCGGTAACGTGTTGATGGCCTCGACTCACACCCACTCCGGCGTTTCGGCGAGGAATTCTCGCCAAGTCGACGGTGAAACGGTGCTGGACAACTATCAAACACGCGTCGCCCAAGCGATCGCCCAGGCTGTGGAGTCGGCGAGCAAGAACATGAAACCGGCTCGCATCGGCTGGGGCAGTGTTGATGAGCCGAGTGAAGTCAACAATCGTCGCTGGTACGTGAGTGATCCGGGGTTGCTCAAGAACCCCTTCGGCGGTCTCGATCGAGTGCGAATGAATCCACCGGCGGGCAGCGCGGCGTTGCTTCGGCCCGCGGGTCCCGTCGACCCCGAGGTTTCCTTCATCAGCGTGCAATCGCTCGATGGCAAACCCCTGGCACTGCTCGCCAACTATTCACTGCATTACGTCGGTGGCGTGCCGATGGGCGACGTTTCCGCCGACTACTTCGCCGCGTTCGCCGACAAGGTCGGAGCCAAGCTTGCGGCCGATGGCGACTTTGTGGGCATCATGACCAACGGAACAAGTGGTGATATCAACAACATTCGGTTCACTGAGAAAAGCATTTCCAGTTCGCCCTATGAGCGGATCAACCAAGTCGCCGAGTTAGTCGCTTCTCGAGTCGCGGCAGCAAACCAAAGCCTCGAATTTCGCGAATGGGTGCCTCTCGGTTGCACTAGTGCCGAATTGACCTTGAACGTTCGCAAGCCTGACGACGCGATCAACGAATTCTTCGCATCGCGGCAATCCGTTCCCGACAAGGAACGTCATCCACACGAGTTAACCTACGCGGCTCGCGTGCAGGAACTCGCCAGCGGCCCTGACAACACCCTCGTCTTTCTGCAAGCGATGCGGATCGGCGATCTCGGTATCACCGCGATCCCTTTCGAAGTATTCGCTGAGACTGGCCTCGATCTCAAACAACGCAATCCTGCACCGGATTCGTTCACGATCGAGTTATCGGGCGGCAGTAGCGGCTATCTGCCCACCCCCGCCCAACATGAACTCGGCGGCTACGAAACCTGGATGGGTACAAACCGAGTGCAAACCGACGCTTCGGAAAAGATCTCAGAGATGCTGTTGCGATTGATGGAATCGTTGCATTGAAATCAACTCGGCGAAGATGCTCCTATTCCCAGTACGCTCTGGCAAGCTCCCGATAGTCGCCGCCACCGTCGCGGCCGGACCGACTTCCGCCCGTAGCGGAGTTCGCTGAGGCGAGCGGCCGTTTCATTTGTAACCTCTCCCTCGACGCTTCGTTGGGGCGAGAGGGCAGGGTGAGGGGGCGGAAAAAAGCGACCGCTC
>JBBSJZ010000572.1:0-4052 GCA_038256795.1 Pirellulales bacterium
GCGCTCGCTCGCCACGGTCGAAACTTTCCTCCAAGACCCGACGCTTGATGCCAACCAGATTCACGAAGCTCAGCGGATTCAGATTGAGGCGCTCTTGAATTTGGATCGCTATGACGATGCCCAGGAGATCGTCGCACGTCGGTTGGCGGAACTCGATGCGGACCCGACTCAATTGCGGGGGGCAAAGATCGACCAACGCGACGAAATGCGACTGATGCGGGCGATCGTCGAAACTCGCCGCGCCGTCTCGGAGCATGGGCCGCGCGGTGGCGATGTTGACGAGATGCGATCGAGGATCCAATCGCAACTGGCAACCACGATCGATGAGTTGGTCGATATTCACCGTGAAGCCTCGCCGGCGATTGCGTCTCAAGCCAGACTTTGGCTCGCCCGGGCGCACCTGTGTCGTGGCGAACCCGATCTCGCGCTCACTGAATTAACGACGGTTCGACAACAACGTCCATTTGGTGCCGAAGCGATCGTCGGTGGTCTCGAAGAGATCGAATTGCTCGCCCAAGAAGGCCGTGGGCTCGAAATGCTGCAAACGACTCGCTACATCGTTCGCGAGTTGGGGGATCCGCGTGGATTCGATTCGACCTTGATCTCATTCGCGGACTTTCGCCAGCGAATTGGCGTCGCCGTCGAGCGACTTCGCCGCGCCAATGAATTCAAGTATGCGATTGACATCTCGCGAAGCTTGCCGCCGCTCATTGAACCGACGGAATCACTGCTGCAAGAAGCGACGAGCTATCGCGAGTGGGCGGAGTTGACGATTCGGCAAGGTACCAACGCGGCTGGGGACCTGGCCCGTAGCGAAGCCGTCATTGCACGCGGCTATTTTCGAGCCGCCGGTGACGCTTACGCCGCCGCCGCTCAGCTCGATTTTGACACGCCTCGCTATTTAAACGTGTTGTGGTCCGCCATTGATGCTTACCAGCACGGTCGCCAATTCACGCGCAGCGTTGAACTGCTCGAACCGTACTTGCGTTATGAAGAGCGCACTCGTCAATCACGAGGCATGGTGGCTTACGGTCGAGCGCTGCTCGCCGACGGTGACGCGTCCCGCGCGTTTGAGACGCTCGAAGAGTGCATTGTCGAGTTTCCTCGCGACCCGCTGCGATATGATGCTCGACTGCTCGCGGCACTGGCCAGCGCCGAACTGGGCAACTTGCCTCCGGCGACCCAATTGTTGGTCGACAACCTTCAGGACGGCGAGTTGACGCCCCAGAGCCCCGCCTGGAGAGACTCGCTGTTCACGCTCGGCGAAATCGCATTCCGCCAAGCACAGGCCCAGAGCCTTGAGGTCGCTGCGGCTGCGGCCAGTGAGCGAATGCAAATTCGGCGTGACAACCAAGCACAAATCAAGCTCGCGATTCGACATCTCGACGAAGCCGTGCAGCGATACTGGCCGAGTGAGCGAGCTCAGATGGCCGCCTACTTGCGCAACCGCGCTCACGTGATGGCGTCCGTTTGGCCCAAGCTCGAATCACAATCGCCGGAGATACTCGATGCGGCTCGGCGCAGTTTGCGGACTCAATCGGACACCGAACTCGAGCTTGCTCGCGAAGGCTTCGCGGTCATGAACGAGTACCTGCTCCGGCAAGCCGAAGAGCAACGATTGCCGGAGAACTCCGAGGCGTTGCTGCGAAACTCGCTCATCTTCGAAGCCGACACCTTGCGGGCGATGAAGCGACTCGACGAGGCGGTGCTTGCCTACCGAGCCATTACGGTACGGTTCACCAATGAGCCGATATCTCTCGAAGCGATGTTGGGTCAAGCACGCTGTGCCAAGGAGCTCGGCCGCGAGCTAGAATCCGAAGGCTTGATTCGTCAAGCGGCCGTCGTGCTCGACCGAATTCCAGCGGAACTCGACAATGTGCTCGCCGACACGACACGACTCGATCGCTCGGGATGGAAACGGTTGCTCGGATGGATGACCAATCGCTTCGATGTCGCTGGAAATAACACATGAGTTGGCCCTCGATGAATGCACACGAGCTAGTTCAATTGATCGACGAGAGGTGCGATCTCGTCGAATTATTGATGCAAATGACGCTTCGCCAGCAAGACGCAATCACCGCGGGGCACATGTCATCACTGATGCAAATGCTCTCTCAAAAGCAAGAACCGCTCGATCGATTGCATGAGATCTCCAAGCGGACGCGAATCGCCTTGCAAGCGAGCGACGCGGCGCCGAATTGGGCTAGTGATGCACAGGCCGCCGCGTGTCGACGTCGTCACGAGGAGAGCGAAGCCAGGCTCGGTGAATTGATTCGTTTGGAAGCTGAATGCGAACGATCGCTGCAAGCCCAACGGCAACACATCGGCGAGCAACTCCTCGATCTTGGGAACTCGCACCGCGCCGTGACTGGCTACACGAACGGTGGCGGCATCACACCGACGGGGTCGAGTCTCGATCTCTCGAGCGACCAGTAGACTGGTCTTGCGACGTTTCCGCGAAACTCGCTATTAGCCGATGTGTTACACGCACATTGGCGGCGACAAAATTCAGCAAACGGAGACGAAAATGGCTATTCCTTGGATCGACCCGACCGCGAGCAGATCTTTAGCGGTTCTTGTGGAATCCGTCATTGCTCCGCTACTGATGAAGCATCCCACGCCCGTGTGTTTGGATCTCGAAATTGATCCGGCGCTCTCGGTGCCCAGTGAGCCTCTCGCGACCGTCGAATTGATTCGAGCTCTCACGCGTCAGGCGCTCGAGGAAATGGGTGACGGCGGCGATCTCACCGTGACCGCCTGTGAAACGGTGGACGGAATCGAGCTCGAGATGGCTGACACGGGTGTCGACTCGGAGTACCGTTCGCAGCGAATTCCGTTGATGGCGGCCAGCGTCGGTGCGAGTCTCACGTGGCAGAATTGTCCCCAGGGCGGTGTCGCCGTGACCGTGCGATTCCCACGTCGCGACCAAGTCATGCGCAAGGCCGCGTAAGCCAGAGGATTCGGCGATGCTTAGCGTACTCCAGAACAAAACGATGACGGCCCTCGAGCAAACACTCTCGTTTGCCCAGCGGCGTCATGAGTTGCTTGCCGGGAATGTAGCCAACCTCGATACCCCCGGGTACCGAGCTCGCGATCTCGATGTCGGCGACTTCCAAAATGCCCTCGCCGAATCGATGTCATCGCCGTCGCCGGGGAACCTCAGCAGCAAAGCCGCCGTCGGCACCCGCGACGATCGTTTGCACGGTCCGCGAGCCGCCATGGAGCAAGTCGTCTACCACGACGGCAGCGACGTGTCACTCGAAAACCAAGTGACGCAAATCAGCAAGAACCAACACATGCACAACCTTGCCATCACGACCATGCGAAGCCAATTTTCGTTGCTTCGGGCCGCGATCACGGAACGCGCATAAGCACTGAATTCACTCGCACGAGAACACACCCATGATCCGCTCGATCGATATCAGCACTTCGGCACTCGTGGCGCAACGATCCCGACTCAATGCGATCTCCGGCAACATCGCCAACATTTCTTCCATCAAGGACGAGAACGGTAACGCGAAGCCTTACCAAGCGCGGCAAGTCATCTTTCAAACCGACGATGAAATGACGTCGAGCGGCGCGTCGGGAGTCAAGGTTTCCGAGATCAAGACGGAGGAAGCGGAGCCGCTTTACCGTTACCAACCCAATCACCCACTGGCGATCGAAGAGGGGAAATGGGCTGGCTACGTCGCGTACCCGAATATTGACTTGACGACGCAAATGGTCGACGCGATGGAATCGACGCGAGCGTACGAAGCGAACATCGGAGTGATGGAAATCACGAAAAGCCTCGGGCGCGAAACGCTTTCGATCCTCGCATGAGAATCACGGGTCAACCTTTCGTTCGTCCCACGTCGCTGCAACCTCCCCCGCGGCCAATGTCGCCGCTGGAATCGCCATCCAAGGGAGCGACCCAGGGTGGTTCGTTCGCGAACCTGTTGGTGGATCAAGTCAAGCACGTTAACCAAATGCAAGGCGGTGCCGAGTCGATGATGCAGTCGCTACTCACCGGCGGCGATGTCAATGAAGCCGAAGTGTTGACGTCAGTTCAA
>JBBSJZ010000573.1:0-4047 GCA_038256795.1 Pirellulales bacterium
CTTGGACGTGGCCCGAGAAGCGGACGAGATAGCGTGCGGGGGGTGATGACTCGGGCGACGACATCTTCGTTTTCCCTAATGACCGATTTCGGCGTCCAAGGTATCGTCGAGTGATGTGACGGCCGCATTCACTAACGCGGCTTCAGTGCGCTGGATGACGACGATGCACATATCATCGAACTGGACGCCGTTGCCGACGTGCTTCCAAACGGCATCGACGATGCGGTCACGCACTTCATCGGTGTCGCCGGGCTGAGCCGTCAATTCGCGCATGCGATCCATTCCGAACTCGACATCCGCGGCGTCCATCGCCTCGTTGAGTCCGTCGGTGTACATCACCGCCAAATCACCAACGTTGAACATCACCTCCGTCGCTTCGTACTCGTAAGACTCCATGATGGCGATCGGCAAACCCGACTCTTCTTCACCGGGCTCCGTGATTGAACCATCGGCCTTCAATCGCATGATCGGTGGCATGTGTCCGGCATTGACGATCGTCGCAGTCTCGGTCGTCGGGTCGACGACGACGAGCAAGAATGAAATGAATCGCTCGACGTGCAACGCGCACATCTCATTATTCAATCGTGCGATGGCGATCGCGACGTTGGGCTCGCTCGCCAGGCAAAATCTTGTTTCCGCCGAAAGTTTGGCCATGAACATTGCGGCGGCAACGCCGTGACCGACCACGTCGGCGACGACAATCGCGACGCGACCGTCGGCAAGATGAATGTAGTCGTAATAATCGCCGCCGATGTGATGGGCCGCTTGGTAATAACTCGAAACGCGGTACCCGACACCTGCCGGAAATGACTTGGGCAGGAATGCGGCTTGGACCTCGGTCGCAAGTTTCAAGTCCTGTTCGACTTCCTTTTGAGCAAGTGCCTGTTCGTGCATTCTAGCGTTATTGATCACGATACCGGCTTGTGCAGCAACGCCTCGCAATAAGTCCACGTCATCATCGCGAAATTGGCCGCGGCCCTGGGTCGAGTCAATCTGCAAGGCCCCAAACGCGATCCCGTCGCCGTCACAAAGCGGGGCGCAAATCATAGAACGAATGGAAAAGTCGGCGATCGATTGGCTGCTATCGAAACGGTCGTCGTTGGATGCATCGAGAGACAAAATCGCTTCACGCGACTCCATCACCTTCTTGATGATCGTGCGGCTGAGTCGGAACGTTTCCGTTTCATCTTGGCGCTTTCGCGTTTTGACCCACCTTGGTACGAGCGCTTCGCCCTGACGCATCACGACGAAACCACGGTCGGCGGCTGGGAAGATCGAAAACAGGCTTTCGAGTACCTTGGGCAGCACATCATCGAGTGCCAAAGCGCCAGTCAAGTTGGAATTGATTTTCATCAGTGCCGCGAGTTTCGCTTCGGGCGTGGCCGACATCGTCAGCCCATCGTGCGACGATCGAAATTCGATCTTGGAACCCGCCCCGAGCTGTTCGGTCTCGTTCTCGTCCGTCATCATGATGCCGAAATTCTCGCCGGCGAACGTCATCTGCGACGCGCCCTGTGCGAACTCGGGGGTCTCATCGCGATGAAATACGAGATCCACGTCACTGATGCGGATGCAATCGCCTTCACGAAGCATCTCTGGCGCGGCGAGAAGTTGGCCGTTCAGGAACGTGCCATTGCGGCTGCCATCGTCTTCGACAAAGAAATCGTTTCCCCGACGGACGACTTTAGCGTGGTAACGCGACACGGCGCCCGCGTCGACCACGACGTCACACTCGGGGTGCCGACCGATGGTCGCGTTTTCGACGTCGAGCGCGTAACGTTGGCCTGGGGTACCGTCGACGACTTGTGATAAAAACGCCATGAACTACTCCGCAGCCTCGTGATAACCACGCCACATCCACACGAGCGTATCGGCGAGTGTGTGTTGAAACACTTTGCCGTCACAGTGCTTGGTCGCAGTGCTGTAAACATAACGATAATCGTAGCCTTTGGCCTTGAGCGCCGCCGCCGTGCGACGGTTCGCCATCACCCAATTGTGATAGGTATCCTCCGCGGTCTTGGCACCATTGTCGAACTCGGACACGTGCGTGAAAATCCGCAGCGGCTTGGTGTCGCTCTGTTCGATCAATTTCATGCTCGAGTGGTACTCCCAAGCACCCAGCGGGTACTCCGATTCCTCAGCCGCATCGTCATCCTGCTGGTCGACGAAGGTACCCGAGTAGGTGATCAAACGACGAAACAAGTCGGGGCGAAACCAGCCCATCGTGAGCGCGGCCGCACCACCGGAGCTGCATCCCATCACGGCTTTGCCCCACGGGTTGGCGGTGAAAGCGATGTTCGGATACGCGGCCTTGATTTGGGGATCGTTGAGCACGGCGGGCAACACTTCATCGTTGATGAACCGTGCGAAGCGATCGGACATGGTGTCGTACTCGAGCCCTCGCTGGCTGCCCTTACTGTCATCGCCTCCGTTCTCGACCGAGATCGTGATGAACGCTGGAAGTTGACGATTGGGGTCCTTGGATACGGTCAAATTGTCCACTGCGTGACGAACGAGATCCAATCGGCTGGGTCCGTCGAGCGTGACCAAGATCGGAGCCTCGGTGCCGTCGATGTAAGCGGCGGGCACGTAGACAAAGACTTTGCGCTGAACTCGTACCGGTTTTCGTGAATCCAGCGTGGCATCGTCGCCGCGAAAAATTTCACTGTCGGCTAGCTTCATCGTGAATTCGAACGACCGACCCTTCGGGTTACCTTGGTCGGTGAGTTCCACCGCCGTAGGGTATTCAGGGCCGACGGTGTGGTCGCCGTTGCCGTCGGTCCCGGGCACCTCGCTGTAGGGCGACTGAGCCAAAGCGGTGACTGCGCCGACGCAAAGAAACACGAATGATAGAAGCTTGGTGAGTGTGGGCATGGTTGAGAATCGTGGGTTCGCAGTGCTCGGGAAATGCATTCCACGATCTTAGCCGGTGCATCGATCCGGCGGGAGAATCCACGCTGAGAATTACGGCGACAAGCGTTGGCGATACCACTCGTTCGCGGCATGCGGTTGGTACTCGATTCGGTCATGCAAGCGATTACCACCGCCCTGCCAAAACTCGAATCGCCGCGGCGTGATACGGTAACCGCCCCAGAAATCCGGCAACGGGATCTCGCCATCTCCGAACTTTTGCTTGAGCTGGTGCAGTTTCGCTTCGAGAATCGAGCGGCTCGAGATGACCTCACTCTGGTGCGAGATCCACGCGCCGAGTTGGCTACCGCGAGGCCTGACCAGGAAATATTTCAGTGATTCCGCAGTCGAAATTTTGGTTGCGGTGCCATTGATCTCGACCTGTCGTTGCAGCGGTAACCATTGAAACAGGAGCGTCACATTCGGGTTCGCTTCGATGTGCGACGCTTTGCGGCTGTTGTAATTCGAGAAGAACACAAAACCCCGCTCATCGAACATTTTCAGCAGCACCGTGCGGACTGAGGGGCGAGCATCAACATCGACGGTCGCGAGCGCCATCGCATTGGGCTCGAGCAATTCCGCCCGCATGGCCTGGTCGAACCAACGTTCAAATTGCTTGAACGGGTCTTCGTGCGTCGAATCAATGTCGAGCACTTCGAGGGAGTAATCTTCGCGTAACGAACTCAGGTCCATCTAATCTTTGCCGTAGTGTTCAACTTGGGACCAGTAATCGTCAAACGCGCCGTCTTCATGAAAGTCCGGGCTGTTGTCGAGATCGTGACAATCCATGCATCGGTCTTTCGCACGCTCCAGCGGCAATCGCATCGAAACTCGCAACTCGTCCAGCAGCGATTGCTCAGTGTCGCCGGCTCGTTCAGCCGAGGTGTGCGCCGAACCGGGGCCGTGACAGTTCTCACAGCCGTTGCCGACCAACGGTTGACTTTTTTCAAGCGATAGGTAACCGCTCTGGTATGCATAGTACTTCTGCGGATTCCAACCCGTCACGTGACAACTCAAGCACTCCGGGTCGTAGTGTCGAGGCACGTCGCCGCGTTCGCCCGGATGCACGAGGCTATCTGTGGCATGGGCGTGTGATGTATTTTCCCAAATCTCGTACGCTGTCGTGTGGCATTCGCC
>JBBSJZ010000574.1:0-4045 GCA_038256795.1 Pirellulales bacterium
ATTTAGTCTCGGCCCAGCACACGACGGGCGGCTTCACCACGACGGGGTTGAGCTCGACCGCCAACGCGGACCCGCTGCTTTCTTCGCGAGTGATGTGGGCATTGGCGTCCGCTCGCAAGGCCGGTTTCGCGGTGCCCCAGGAAGCGATGGATTTAGGGAAGCGTTACTTGCAATCCACATTTTCAGCCGCGGCGCAAGGCGATCTCGAGACGCAAACCATCCTGCTGCACGCGATGAGCGTCTGCGGTTGCGGCGACTTCGCGTTTGCCAATCGACTGCATCGCGAGCGCAATCGTTTGAACACATCGGGCCTCGCCCATCTGGCGCTCACGCTCGCTACGATGAACCGCGTGGAGATGGCGCGAGAGTTGGTCGACCTGATGAAGATTCCTGCGGGCGAAGGCTCGATCGCTAACGAAGAACGTCAGCAATCATTACCGTGGATGCGCAGCGATGTCGAGTTGCGAGCGTTCATCCTGTTGGCCCTGCAAGCCGTCGCGCCCAACGACACACGCATCACGCCACTCGCCAAAGGCTTGCTCGCGTCACGTGTGGGCTCGCGATTTCCGATTGAGAAGGCGAACGGACCCGCGATCGCGGCTTTGGCAGCTTGGCACGATCCCGCGAAGGCGCTCTCCGAGAATTACTCGCTCACGGTTTCCGTCAACGATACCGAAGTTGCCAAGATCAACGTCGATCCCCGAACCGATTCTTCTCGCAGCATTCCGGTGCCCGAAGAGTTGCTGCGCGGCGATCGAGACAACCGCATCGAGTTCACGCTCAACGGTAGAGCCACGTTTAGCTACTCGGCGGTCATGGCAGGCTTCGTCGCTTCGGAAAAGATCACCGGTACCGCCAAGGACTGGGTCGTTTCGCGTCGCTACGAGCCGACGAACCGGATCGTCGATGGCAAGACGGTGCCGCGTGGTTTCTCAGTAGTGGACGGCAACTATTCGACGTTTGTGAATCCGCTTACTCATTTGCCTGTCGGAGTGATCGGCGAAGTGACGTTGTCGCCGCGTCGGTACAACATCAGCAGTGCGCGCGATGAAAAACACGATTACTTGGTGTTGACGGAGTCGGTCCCAGCCGGCTGTGTCGTACTTGATGGCAGCGTTGAGGGCGAGTTCGATCGTTATGTGATTGAATCGGGTCAAATCACGTTCTACCTCGGCGATCGTCAATATCCCGGCGATATTCACTACTCGCTTTTGGGCTATGTTCCGGGGACGTACAAATCGCCACAAGCTATTTTGCGAAGCTTCTATGAACCTGGTCAGTTCGCGGTTTCGGACACAGCATCGCTCACGATTCTGCCGATTGGTGATGTTTCGAGTGACGCTTATCGGTTGACGCCGGATGAGTTGTATCACTTAGGTGCCCGCGAAATCGAGAAGAAGAATCATGAGGCGGCATACGCGCACTTGACGCAGTTGTTTACGAATTGGAATTTACGTGATGAGCCGTACAAGATGACCGCCCAGTGGTTGTTCGAAACGTCGCTGGCGATCGGCAATCATGCAGAAACGGTCGCATATTTTGAAATCTTGAAGGAGAAGTATCCCGAGATTGAAATCTCGTTCGAGGACATTTTGCAAGTCGCGAAATCGTACCGCGAGATCGGCGAGTACGAACGTGGTTACCTCGTTTACCGCTCGACCATCGAGGCGAGTTTTGAGCGTGAATCGCAAGTCGTGGGCTTCCTCAATGCCCGCGGCGAGTTCGTTCGTAGTGTCGACGCCATGCAGCGGTTGTTGCGAGACTATCCGGCGGAGTCGTACGTCGCCACGGCGACGTACGCACTTTCCCAAGAGACGTATCGCCGCGCGCCGCAAGCCAAGGACGACGCCGTCCTCAAGGCAGCGGGTGTGACGCGAGTCGATTTAATCGGCGCGGCGATCGAGATGCTCGACCATTTCGTGACGACGTGGCCCGAAGATCCTGCGAGTGACCAAGCGAGCTTCGCGCTGGCGACGGCGCTATTGGATGTGGAGAATTTCACGGCGACCATCGAGCGCTGCGAGAAGTACGCCGATCGGTATCCGACGAGCAAGTTACTCGATGCGTATTGGTACATGATCGGATACAGCCACTTTGAGCTCGGTCAACCGCAACAGGCACTAGCGATGTGCCGCAAGGTCGCCGAGGCGACTTTCCCGGTCGCGGAAACGGGAGGCAGCCGATTGGCCGAGAACCGGTTCGAGGCGATTTACATCATGGGCCAGATTTATCACAGTCTCGGTCAAGCGGCCAATGCGATCGATGAATACGCCAAAGTTAGCGAGCGGTTCGCGGATGCGAGCGAAGCAATCTCGTTCTTTAACCGCCGAGACATCTCACTCGACGAGGTGACGACAATTAAACCGACCGCCGACAAGCAAGTGAACTTGCGGTTCCGCAATATCGCGGAGGTGGCGCTTAAGGTGTATCGCATCGACTTGATGAAGTTTGGGTTGATGCAGCGAAATCTTGACCGAATCACCGCGATCAATTTGGCGGGGATCAAACCGTACCACGAGGCCACGGTCGCACTCGGTGACGGCAAGGACTATCGCGATCGAACGCAAACGCTCTCGTTACCGTTGGCCGATGAGGGTGCTTATTTGATCGTGTGCCGTGGCGACAACCTCTACGCCTCGGGCTTGGTGCTCGTCAGCCCGTTGGAACTTGCGGTGCAGGAAGATGAGACGTCCGGCCGCGTCCGCGTGACCGTCAAGGATGCGGCGAAAGATGCGTTCGCCGGTGATATTGACGTGAAGGTAATCGGATCGTCCAACACCAGTTTCATTTCAGGAAAAACTGATCTGCGGGGTCTGTTCATCGCTGATGATATTCAGGGGACGAGTACCGTCATCGCGGCCGGTGATGCGAGTCGCTACGCGTTCTATCGCGGTAAAGAATGGTTACAACCATCCGATCAACCGTTCGGCGACGCTCCGCAGCAATCGCGGACCCCAGCCTCCGCCGAGCTCGAATCGGTGGGCAGAAAGTCACTGCGCGATAACTTGTTTCGACAGAACGGTTTGTTCCAAGAGCAACAGATGCAAAACTATGACGGGCTGTTAAATAACGGCCGCAGTGGCGTGAAATCGAAAGAGGCGTATTGAGCGGGGACGGCGAGTTACCGCCTACTCCGCTGGCCGATTGCGTTTGAACTTCTCCAACAGCGCCTTCAGTCCACGAGGTTGCTCGAGGACGGAGAGTCGCTCGGCCAGCTCGCCGCTTTGCGACCGCAACGATGCCAGCGTGTCGCTCAGTACCCGAAAATCAGCTTGCAAGGTGCGGTGGCGATCTTCGAGCGACTCATGTTCAACACGGAGTTGTTCGTGGGCATCGTTGATTGTCGTGAATTGGTCGACAAACTTCTTCCAGGACTGGCGAGCTTTCTCCCTCAGTTCCTCGATTTTGCGTTCGGAGCAATCCTTGCCTTCGGCGGCGAAGTGACGTGTCTGGTCGATCGATTGCCGCACCTCGCTGACAACCTCGTTGAGATGCGAAAGCGATTGATCGAGAACTCGCGTTTCCGTCGCCTGAATTTCGATCTCGATCTCTTGTCGCTGCTTAGCGGAGTGCTGGCGAAGCTCATCCACAGCACTGTCGATGACTCGCTTGGAAGCTGACGTGGCCACGCTATCCGCTTTTTCGACCACCAACGGCATCTGCCGCTCGACGGCGCTGTCTACCCGCTCTTGGGCAAAATCGACGAGGGACTCACCGAGCTCGGAAACACCGTTGCGGAGAGAGCGACGAACCAGCTCGCTGAGCAGCGCCCCGATACCGCTCGATGTTTCGCCGATCGCCGCATCCATTCGGTCACCGAGCTGGGGCGCAAACTCGGGTGAAACCATATCACGTTGCATGGGGGTGAAATCCTCAGACTTTCGTGGACCACAAATCCGCTCGCGCGGCTCCGACACCCCATATTCTAGCGTGCTCTGGATCGATCGTCGAAAGAAAAGTTTTCTCAAAAACGAAAGCATCCGAGGTGGGCGATCAATTACTTCACCGGTTGCAGTTGCGGTAAGGTGTTGGCCAAGATGTACAG
>JBBSJZ010000575.1:0-4043 GCA_038256795.1 Pirellulales bacterium
ACCAACTGAGCTACAGCCCCGAGTTGTTCTCGAACGTGTTAAATGAGCAATCGAGCGCTAGAGGATACGTCACCAGATCACACCCCGGCAACCGAGGTACTTCGTAATTATGAGATACGCTTGGCAGCCTTGATAACGCATTGGTCCGCATGCCTCCGTCTTCCATTCGATGAAGACGTTCAGCAGCCCGCTGACCAAGCCTACTACGATCGCGGATCGCGGTAAGCTGGAATGGGATCGGCAGCGAAGTGGAATACGTCCATTGTCGAGCCGCGATGCTGCGGCACCGGGCCGCGTCGAAAGCGATCCGACCGAAGAACTGAAGGCAGCCGGTAAGCATGTCGAAACGAAACTCTATCCAGGTCAACATCACGGCTTCTCCAAAATGTCCGCCGAGTTTTTCGAGGACGCCAGTCGATTTTTACCGTTGAATGGGGACGAAGCGTTTTCAAGTTCGATGGGGACAAAGAGTATTCCAGGCATGATGCACTGGGCCGCTGAAACCTTGGTATGACGACCACCGTATAGTTGTGCAAGTTCGCGGCTATCCAAGTTCGCGGCTATCCAAGTTCGCGGCTATCCAAGTTCGCGGCTATCAAAGCCTGGCTCCCCTCGCGGCGATTCGGGGGAGAGGGAGATTATGCATTGTAATAAGGTAACGTTGGCAACGACGATGACGCAAAACCTTAGGCAAAGTAAAAAGTGACATCCACTCGTTCACATTGGAATCAGCACCCTATGACTGTTCCCCGCCTCATGACCGCAGCCTTGCAGTTGATCGCCGGTTTAATGGTTGTGAGCGTTGCCTCGCAGGCGATTGCGAAGAAAATCGTTTACGTTTCTGTCACGGGAGAGAGTCGAATCGCTATCTACGCAGTCGACCCCGAAAATGGAACGCTCGACCATCGGCACGTCATGGCCGGATTTGGAACAGGAAGTCTGGCGGTTGATCCAGCACGCAACCATTTGTTTGCCGTGATCCATTCTGCCGACAGCCTCGGCAGTTTTAGTATCGATCGCCAGACAGGCAAGCTGACACTCGTCAACACCGTTGTGACGGAGGGACCGGCATCCTATATCACGACGGATCACAGCGGCAGGTTTCTGCTGTCCGCGTACTTTCAGGCAGGCAAAGTTGGCATTCACACGATCAATTCCGATGGTTCAGTCGCCAGCGAGTCCGCCCTCTGGATCACCACCAAACCACGGGCACACTCCATCGTCGCTGACCCGACCAATCAATTCGTGTATGTGCCTTACACCACGCCCGACGTGATCTTTCAATTTCGTTTCAACGTCCAAGCGGGTCAGCTTCTTCCGGCAGCGCTGCCGCAGTTGCCGACCGCCACTGGAGCAACGCCGCGCCCTATGGCGTTTCATCCCCAGGAACACGATCTGGCCTTTGTCGCTAACGAGTAGTGCAGCCGAGTGACGGTGTACCGGAAGAACCAGCGGACCGGGACTTGGCAAATCGGTAAACGGGGTCCGGGCGGTGTCCGTCGATTGACGTCGGGAGGTCGTCCAACATTCGTAGAATACGACAACTTGATGGCCTTGGTGACTTTGTTTCGCACAGAATTCCTCGGGTGGCGGCACGGTATATGCTTTGCTCAGCGTGCAATGTTCAACCACCCCCATCTAGTCCATTTTTCCGGGAGCCCACCATGAAACGCAGCATCCCATTTGCGACTTGTCTGCTCGTCGTCATTGCGTCTTCGCTCATCCCTGCTATCGCTCAACCTCCGACGAACGATAAGCCGGATAAGAGCCCGTCCAAGCAACCGCAGACCTACATGCCCGTGGTGGCGGAAGAAGATTTTACGACGGTGATGGAGAAGGACGCGAGCGATAAAGCGGGTGTCATGGGGCGACAGCGGACGCTGCTCGAGTCGCGTTACGATCTTCGCGATTCGCCATCAGACGTGGCGATGTCGGGCAAACGCAAGCCGGTGCAACGTGGCGTGCGAGTGAAGTTGCCAGACGGCGTTTCATGGAAGCAACTCGGCAGCATGACGGCGGAGCAGATTCACGAGCGTGGTGTTTTCCCCGCAGGATTTCGACCGCTGCCACACGCCAAGCATCCTACGGGTGGAATGGTGTTTCCGAAGAATCAAATCGACGAGATCAAGAAGGTTGAACATCGGGATCTCTCTCGCTTCGACGTTGATTTCGATATGCCGGAACACTTGATGCCCGAGTACCCGCCGCCGATGTTCCTGACGACGCGACCTGAATTGGGCGACGTGTCCGGCGGGCAAGTCCTCACGATGAAGAACTACTACGAGATTCTCAAAGGTAAAGTCACGCCTGTGCAAATGGAAGGCATGCGTTTGCTGTTGACGCCGTTCCCACAGCAGCAATTCAACCAGACGGACGATCGAAAGGTGGCCGAGGCATCGCTGGGAGTCACGTGTCTCGATTGCCATGTCAACGGGCACACGAACGCAACGTTTCACCTTAACCCCGACACGCGTCCGCAGGAAAATCGCTTTCGCATCGAGACCGTTAGCCTCCGTGGGATGTTCAATCAGCAGATCCACGGCTCGAAGCGGTCGCTGCGATCGGTTGAAGACTTCACGGAATTTGAACAACGGACTGCGTACTTCGACGGCGATCATGTGACGGCAGCGAAGAAGGGCGTGCATCTTCCAAACCGATCGGACCAGGTTGCGATGATGGCTCAGATGCAGAACATGTTCAACTTCCCGCCGACGCCGAAGTTGGATGTGTACGGCAAGCTGATCCCCGAGAAGGCGACGGACCAGGAGATGCTCGGGCAGAAGTTGTTCTTTGGCAAAGCGAAGTGTGCCGAATGTCACACGGCACCGTTTTATCTGGACAACCTGATGCACGATTTGCAAGTCGGTCGCTTTTATGAGCCGCAGGATTTTGGAGGTCATTTCGACGTTGCGGTTGGTCCGATTAAGACGTTCACCTTGCGAGGCATCAAAGATTCGCCCCCGTACTTGCACGATGGCAGACTGCTAACGCTCGACGACACCGTGGCGTTCTTCAACGTCGTGCTGAGTTTGAAATTGGAAGCGGAAGAGCAACAAGCTCTGGTTGCCTTCATGCGTTGTTTGTAAGCTGGCGAGATGTAAACAATCGGTGATCGCTGCATTTGTGCTGGCTGTTTTCGTAACGGTGAGTTCCACGCTCGCTACGGAACTGGCGACCACGCCCATTTACGCGGTCGCTGAGATCACTTTTGTTGGTCCACGGCAAAGTGCCGCAGATTGTCCAGATCGAGACATACAACTGGCGGCAACTTTCCGCCACGAAAGCGACTCGCAAGTTATCAAGGTCGAGGGCTTCTTCGATGGAGACGGCAAGGGAGGAATCGACGGGGATGTCTTCAGAATCCGTTTCTGCCCGACGCGGCTGGGAACATGGGTGCTGGCAAATGTCACTTCCAATGCGAAAGAACTCGCGGGACAACATCGCGGCGATCATGTGACAGCCACGCTGAACCTTTCCGAACCGGCGGCTGACTTGTTGGAAGTGTCGGGAGCAGGTCAGTCCGCCGTTCAGAAAGCGAAGCGACCAGGGTTTTGGATACCCAATGATCAGTGTGCGGGCGGGCGCTGGTATCGCCGTTCGGACGGCTCGCTTCCCTTCATTTTCGGCAACACGCACGATACGTTTCTCACCGAGTATGGTCTCGACGGAAAGCCCACTGGCAGTGACATCCGCGCCGATATCGCAGGCAACGCGAGTTTCACCAGCGTGTGGACCTCGCAGTCCGCAGCGGTTTGAAGCACGACTTGATCACCGACCTGATCATCTGCGGCCCCGATACACCCGGGTCACGATCGACATTGAAGGCGGCACACAATGGCGGCGATGCCACGCCTTATCTGCGTTATATCGCCGCCCGTTACGGTAGCTTTCGCAATGTGTGGATTTGTATGTGAGCGTGCATGACGGTTCAATACCCAGTTGTTGCAGCTGCGTCACGAACAAGTTGGGCAGCAGCTGATTGTTGATTTTATCGAACGTGCGGTGCTGACCATGTCGGAAGCCGCCTCCGGCCAGCAGGATTG
>JBBSJZ010000576.1:0-4037 GCA_038256795.1 Pirellulales bacterium
CCGTATTCCGGTGATTTTGTAGAAGAAGCCCATTAGTAATTGAAGATTGTTGATTGCCGATTGAAGATTGACAGTTGGTAGCAGCGACGAAAACGATTAGCACCCTTTCCAATCTTCAATCTTCGTTCAACAATCGGAAATTTCTTATGTTAATTGTCAAAGCCCTGATCTCGGCAATTGTGATTGTTGCGGTTGCCGAGATCGCTGGACGGATGCCACGATTGGGCGCGTTGTTGTTGACGCTCCCAGTCGTCAGCATCCTCGCGTTCGTCATGACGTGGAACAAAGACCACGACATGACGAACATCGCCGGACTGGCTCGCGAGACATTGATACTCGTGCCGCTCGGACTCCCATTTTTCGTCCCGTTCGCAATATCGAATCGAACCGGACTGACATTTTGGCCGTCATTCGCGATCGGCGTCGCCTTGGCCTCTTTGACGATCGGAACTTGGTTCTGGATTTCAACGCCACCAACAAATCGTCAATCGTCAATCGAGATTCGACAATGAAAACGGTGGGCGGCGATCGGCGGCTTCGTCGGTTGGTGGTTCTGTTTGTGAATGCCTTCTATGACAGGATCTTGGGCGAAAGCCCTCGCCCACCACTTTTGCTTCAGTTCATATGAACGTCATGACTTTATTCGAGTTGCCTTGCCTAGTGCTGACTCAATCAGCCGAACTTGGACACACCCACGTGGGAAACGAGCATGCGGGGCGTCGGCTGCTATCGACACAGTTTCGTAACCCACTTATGCAGGATCACAATGTCAGAGTCCCCCAAAATCGCACCAGTCAAGACATCCTTTCAATCGCTATTTACGCGCGAACGATGGATTGAAACCGGCCGCATCCTCGGTCTCAGTTTGATCGCATTGCTTTACTGGCAGGGAGTTTTGCCGCTGACCGCCCTCGTAGTAGGAGTCGCAGTCGGCCTGTATCCCTTGGTCAAGGTTGGCCTCGTTGACCTCGTTCGCGAACGAAAGATCGGCACTGAAATCTTCGTGACCGTCGCCACCATCATCGCAATGATTGGCGGTGAGTACGTTGCGGGTTCGGTCCTCCTCAACATCATTCTCATCGCAGAATTCATCGCCGACCTGAACACCGATCGCGCCCGCGCATCCATCAAGGCATTGATTGGCTCGGTTCCCCAAGTCGCTTTGGTGCGAAGTGATAGCGGAGACCGAACGGTCCCAGTCGAGGAATTAAATGTCGGCGATGTGGTGCTGGTACGTGGCGGCGAGAAGATCCCGGTGGATGGGACGGTCATAGGCGGTCAGGCTGCCGTCAACGAGGCCGCGATCACAGGTGAAAGTCTGCCCTTAGAGAAAGAACTTGACGCATCAGTGCTAGCGGGAACGTTGGTTGAGTCGGGGGCACTCGATATTCGCACCGATAAGGTCGGCCGAGACACGATGTTTGCCCGCATCGTCGCCCTGGTGGAAAACGCCGAAGAGCAACAGGCCCCCGTGCAGAAGCTCGCCGACAAAGTATCAGCCTGGCTCATTCCACTCGTCTTCGTCTTCTTACTTGGGGTCTACCTTTACACACGAGACGTGCGATTGATCGTCACGCTGTTGATTTTCACCTCGCCTGCGGAACTCGGGCTGGCCACTCCCATCGTGATGATCGCTGCGATCGCTCGGGCGGCAAGAAGCGGCATCCTGGTCAAGGGCGGTCTGTACTTGGAATTGCTCGCCAAGGCAGATGTGATCGTGTTCGATAAGACCGGCACGTTGACCGTAGGTGAGCCGAAGGTGGCTGAAATTAAAGTCCACGACTCGAGTATAACGGAGAACGAGCTGCTCGCGCTCGCTGCGGCAGCCGACCGGCGCTCCGGCCACCCTCTTGCCAAAGCTGTCGTGAGTGCCGCAGAACAGCGAGGCCTCAAAGTTTCGGAGCCCGACGCGTTTGAAATGCTTCGGGGACGTGGCGTCAAAGCAACAGTGGGCGGAAAGGCCATCCTTGTCGGAAATGCCGCGATGTTGACCGAGAACGGAATCGCAAGCCCACCGACTGTTGACGATGCCGCCGGGACGACGGTCTATGTCGCATCCGACGGACGGCTGCTCGGATGGTTGGACATAGCAGACCAAGTCCGTCCGGGAGCTAAGGAAGTGATTGCTCGGTTGAAGGAGACTGGGGTTAAACAAGTGGTAATGCTAACGGGCGACAACAGGCGTATCGCTAGCCGCGTTTCCACGGAGTTGGGAATTGACGAAGTCCGAGCGGAGTTGTTGCCCGAAGATAAGGTCAACGCTATCGAGAATTTGCAAAAGCAGGGGCGTCGCGTGGCTATGGTGGGCGACGGAGTCAACGATGCTCCCGCATTGGCTCAAGCCGATGTGGGCATTGCGATGGGTGCGCGAGGGACGCAAGCGGCGATCGAAGCAGCCGACATCGCACTTATGACGGATGATCTGTCGAAAATCGTCATGGCCCGCTCTCTCGCCCGACGGGCCTACCGGACCATTCAGGAAAACATATTTGTCGGGGTCGGCGTTGTCCACTTACTCGGAATCTCGGCCGCGCTGCTCGGCTGGATTGGCCCTGTTCAGGCTGCCATACTGCACCTTGGACCAGACATACTTGTCTTCCTGAACTCCATCAAACTTATCCACGTTCGCATTCACGACTGAGATCAACCGACTCATTTTCTTGGATAATCAACGATGTCTGTTTTGCCACGCGAATTTCCGTATAGCATAGCTTCGGAGAAGATCACACAAGCATTCTTGGGGAAGCCAGCTTCCAGCGTTGGCGAGTCTATTCTGGCCTGCGGCAACGCATGCTCCTTCGCGCCGGTTATCGACAAATATTCGATAACCGAAATCCTTGCCTACATGTCACCCGAGCAAGTCGAATGCAATAGCTCTGAGGTTGATACTCGAACGGATGCTTACGCGCTCGGAGTTAAACGTCCGTCGTTTCTGTTTCTGGTTTTCTGACATGATTTCCTCCTGGAGGTATGTTGGAAAATCCCTCCGGAGTCCGCCATTCGTGGATTAACGCAACAATGAGCCAAGCGTTAGAAGCGGAATCAGTAAAAGGCAGAGTCGGCGGATCATAGTTGGCGTTTAGGCAAGACTGATCGATCGGGTCAGTTCAGAAACGCAATTAATATTGCGGAGAGAGGGGACGGGCGAGGCTGGCCTCGCCACTCATTCGTCCCCACCGATAGTCGTTTCCTCGAAACGTAACCGTTCAATCGAATCAAAGTCCGCTTAATGCTTGGCCTCGAATGCCGTCACCGTTCGTGAAGTCTGCAGGTGCGTCGAGCCCACCAGTCAGCAGCAATCCTTCGACCTTCGCGCTTGCCTGAGCCAGTTGTCCCTGCACGGCGATCAGTTGGATTCGAGATTCGTAATAGCTCCGCCGGACCACCAACACTTGTAAGAAATTCAATTCTCCCGCGCGATAGGCCTGCTCCGAAAGATCCAAGCTTTTTTTCGTCTGTGGGAGTATCTGCGACTGATACTTTCTCACCGAAGCCAACGAGGCATCATATTCCTGAGCCGTACGTGCGAGCCTGGCTTTAATCGCTTGCTCAATTCGCTTTACGTTCTGCACCGCCCGATTGTAGTCCGCGAAAGCAGCAGAAACATTTCCGGAATTCTGGTTCCAGACAGGGATAGGGGCACCGACTTGAAGGTTGAGCATGCCGGAGTTTGTCGCGTCGTCATAACCGACGCCAAGCTGCCCCGTCAGGTTGGGAACCATCTGAACTTGTTGTCGTTTCAGCATCGCTTGCTTTTCACAAACCAATGCTCTGGCGACCGACATTTCAGGGCTTTGCGATACAATTTCACTGTAGGCCGCTTCCCAGTTTGGCGAACCTTCAGGCTCGATGAACTCGGCGGCTAAGCGGGCAGGTGTGGCAGCGGACAATCCCGCTACGGCGGCGAGGTCTTGCCAAGCGCCACGGTAAGCGACTTCGGCGCGTTCTGCGGCGAGCGTGACTTCACTCAACAATGTTTGTGACTGGAGCACGTCGATCGCAGTGCCCTCCTCCGCATCTTCTCGATCGGTCGCCAC
>JBBSJZ010000577.1:0-4013 GCA_038256795.1 Pirellulales bacterium
AGTAGTTCGTGTTTGAGCATGGTGCTTCTTTCTATCTATTTAGGTTTTCAATTCCAGTTACGTACTACCGACGTGCTCCTTCCGTGTATGCAGTCCTGATCCGCACCTGTGCACAAAGCCGACCCAGCTTAGATCGCTTCGCGCATGTGCGCCAGGCGTGTGTCGATCCTCGCGCGGTCAACGGAATCTACTTCGATCAGAATTGCAGCCAGAGCAATACTGGCCAGGACAATCATCGAGGGCATAAACCAGAAGCTCGACCGCAAATTGCTCCAGAACTGCCTAAATCTATTCTTGTTTCTTTTCCCATTTCCAGTTGCGAATTTCCGGCAGGTCTTGACCGTGTTGGTTGATGTATTGTTTATGCTCGATGAGCTTGGCTGTTAGTTGCTGCTTCAAGCGAACACCGGCATCGCCGGACTTGGGAACTCGGTCGATGGTGTCCATCACTAAATGAAAGCGATCGAGATCGTTAAGGACCGTCATGTCAAACGGCGTCGTGATGGTGCCTTCCTCCTTGTAGCCACGAACATGGATGTTATCGTGGTTCGTGCGACGATAAGTCATTTGATGGATACACGAAGGGTAAGCATGGTAGGCAAAGATGACGTGCTTGTCTTTCGTGAACAGTGTGTCGAAGGCGTCGTCGCTCAAACCGTGCGGGTGTTCACTTTGAGGTTGCAGCTTCATTAGGTCGACAACATTCACCACGCGAATCTTCAAGTGCGGCAGATGCTCGCGCATGATGCTGACGGCGGCGAGAGTTTCCAGCGTCGGAACATCGCCACAACAGGCCATCACAACATCGGGCTCAGCGCCTTGATCGTTGCTGGCCCATTGCCAGATTCCAACACCCGCCGTGCAGTGGGAAATCGCTTCGTCCATCGTTAGCCACTGCGGCGCCTGGTACTTGCCGGCAATCACAACGTTGACATAATCGCGACTGCGCAGACAGTGGTCCCAAACCGAAAGCAAGCAGTTGGCGTCCGGTGGTAAATAGACACGCACTATCGACGCTTTCTTGTTGACCACGTGGTCGATAAAGCCTGGATCCTGATGCGTAAAGCCATTGTGCATCTGCTGCCACACGTGCGAGGCCAGCATATAGTTCAGCGATGCAATCGGGTGGCGCCATGGAAGGCCAGCGGTGACCTTCAACCATTTGGCATGTTGGTTGAACATCGAGTCGACGATGTGGATGAAGGCCTCGTAACAGTTGAACAAACCGTGGCGACCGGTCAGCAAGTATCCCTCGAGCCAACCTTGACATTGATGCTCGCTCAGCATCTCCATTACTCGGCCATTGCGTGCGAGGAACTCGTCGTTCACCTGAGTCCGGGCGTCCCATTGACGATCGGTCACCTCGAACACTGAGCCCAGGCGGTTTGATAGCGTTTCGTCGGGACCAAAAATGCGAAAGTTGCGATGCTCCTGATTGAGTTTCGCCACATCGCGAAGGAAGACACCGAGTTCGTGCGCGTCGGCTGCATTGACCGAGCCAGGAGCCGGAACGTTCACTGCGTAATCGCGAAAATCGGGCATGATCAGATCTTGCAGCAACTTCCCGCCGTTGGCATGCGGGTTCGCTCCCATGCGACGATCACCCGTGGGAGCCAACTCTGCCAGCTCTGGAATCAACCGACCTCGTTCGTCAAAGAGTTCTTCCGGGCGATAGCTGCGCATCCAGTCTTCCAACAGCTTGAGATGCTGAGGATGATCGGTGTCCACGGCCAGTGGAATTTGGTGGGCATGGAAGGTCCCTTCGATTTGGACACCGTCGACAACCTCGGGCCCAGTCCAGCCTTTGGGTGATTTCAGAACGATCATGGGCCACCGCGGACGCATCGTGTTGCCGTTAACACGTGCTTCGTGCTGGATGTGTTGGATTTGTTCGACCACAACGTCGAGTGTTTCGGCCATCGCTGCGTGCATGAACTGAGGATCATCACCTTCGACGTAATACGGCGTCCAACCGCATCCGCGCAGCAACTGATCGAGTTCCTCGGGCTCAATACGAGCGAGCACCGTTGGGTTGGCGATTTTGTATCCGTTCAAGTGCAAGATCGGCAGGACTGCGCCGTCAGCGATCGGGTTCAGAAACTTGTTCGAGTGCCAAGCCGTCGCCAGCGGCCCTGTCTCCGCTTCACCATCACCCACGCAACAGGCAACGACAAGCTCGGGATTGTCGAACACCGCGCCGAACGAATGGCTGAGCGAATACCCAAGCTCGCCACCTTCGTGAATCGAACCCGGGCATTCGGGCGATGCATGACTGGGAATGCCGCCGGGGAAAGAGAACTGTTTGAAGAGTTTTTGCAGGCCGGATTCATCTTGGCTGATGTCGGGATAGATCTCGCTGTAGGAGCCTTCGAGATATGTGTTGCCGACAACCGCTGGCCCACCATGACCTGGTCCAGAGACGTAAATCATGTCAAGATCGTATTTCTTGATGACTCGATTCAAGTGCACATAGATGAAATTCTGCCCCGGCGTCGTACCCCAGTGCCCCAGCAACATGTGCTTGATATCCGACATCTCCAGCGGCCGTTTCAACAGCGGATTGTCGAACAGATAAAGCTGACCGACTGACAGATAGTTAGCTGCGCGCCAATAGGCGTCCAGCTTGTGAAGCAGTTCGGACGAAAGTGCGGGTCTCGTCATTGTTTAGTTTCCTGAGTTGAATTGAAGTGTCGATGGGCTCGGTGCAAAGAACTGAAAGCCCAGTTTCATCAGTTCAATCACGGTGACAGGGACGAGCGCCACTGCCAGCAGCACGCCCCATTGCATGGGCGATAGCGATGTCGTTTGAAAGATCGTCCGTGTGAAAAGCAAAGAGATAATTCCGAGCTGCAAAAGCCCCGATAGTGCGACGGCGGCGAATACATATAGATTAGTCGCGGGACCGAGTTGCCAAAAAGTCAAGATTCGGCTGCGCGCGGCCAACGCCAGGAACAACTGGCCAAAGACCATGATGCAAAAGGCCATTGTTCGAGCCGTTGCTACGTCTTCGCCATCCGGCGCCAGCAGTAGGCCAAACGCTACCAGTCCGACCGCGGCCAGCAGCAGCCCACGAAACAGGATCGCGGAACCGAGTCGCCAAGTCAGGATTGATTGACCTGCTGCGCGTGGCGGCCGCGACATCAGGCCCGGTTCGGGCGGTTCCATCGCCAGGGCAAGTGCCGGCAGGCCGTCCGTGACAAGATTCATCCACAGTAGTTGCACCGGCAGCAGCGGAGTCGGCCAGCCAAGCAGGGAGGCGAACAACATCAACATCAATTCCCCTGCGTTGCACGACAAGAGAAAGATCAAGAACTTCCGAATGTTCTCGTAGATCGCGCGGCCCTCTTCCACTGCGCTGATGATCGAGGCGAAGTTATCGTCCATCAGCACCATGGAGGACGCCTCACGCGTGACGTCTGTTCCGCTGATTCCCATGGCGATGCCGATATCAGCCGCCTTCACCGCGGGCGCGTCATTCACACCATCGCCCGTCATGGCGACGACCTCCCCGCGACTCTTCCAAGCACGCACGACACGCAGCTTGTGTTCGGGAGCGACGCGCGCATAAACGGCAATCTTTTCGACTTCGGTCGCCAGTTCATCGTCGGACATCGCGTCAAGGTCCGAGCCGGAAACGACGCGGTCGCTCTCTGCGGCAATGCCGAGTTCTATTGCAATGGCCTTCGCCGTCGCGGGGTGATCTCCCGTGATCATCACCGGACGTATTCCGGCCTCGCGACAGTGCACGACAGCCTGTTTTGCCTCATCACGCGGCGGGTCGATCATCCCGACCAGGCCGGCGAACGTCAGACCATTTTCGTTAATCGCGGGTTCTGCTCCGTTATCGTCTCGATAAGCCAATGCCAGGGAACGCAAAGCGCGGGACGCCATTTCGGCGTTGGCCTCCAGGATTTCTTGCCGTCGTTCGCCGGTGAGCGGAATCACCTTATTGTCGCGCCGTTCCGAGACACACTTTTCGAGCAGACCTTCGGGTGCCCCTTTGGTATATTGAA
>JBBSJZ010000578.1:0-4011 GCA_038256795.1 Pirellulales bacterium
AAGGCGACGCCCGCACCCTGAGCAGTGAAGAACTGCGTGAGGTATTGCTGCTGCCGCTTCATCCCCTCACTGGCCGAAGGCCGCGGCCCAATGTCGCAAATCTCGATCAGATATCGCATCGCCCGATCGCTGTCGTAACTCGCTGGGATCGGGGCTAGCGCGGGACCACCATCGGTCGACGCGTCCATCACCCACCACCCCGAGTTGTAGATAAACCAACCGGATCCCGCGACGACGAGCAAGAGCGCCAGCCAACCGAGCGGCCACGACGATCGTCGCGATCGATCGTCCGGCGATGGCTGCAGCATCTCGCTGCTCGGCGTCACCAAAGCCGGTGATTCGGCTTGACGAGTTCGGGCCGCGGAGGATTGCCGACGTCGCGAAGCGGCCGGGGACGATGTCGACGATGTTTCACGCGGAGAGTTCATACCGTCATTGTTAGCGATCGAAGCGAAATCTCCCACGGGGGTGCATGCTCGTTATCGCCACGATCCCGCCCGCGTCAATTATTCGCCAACGGACGCGTCAACGATCTCGCGAATGCGCAAACCGAACTTGTCGCCAATCTTGATCGTCTCGCCCGTCGCGATCGGATGTCCGCCAGCCTCGAGGGTGAGCGGCCCGTCGCAATGCGTGTCGAAGGAAATGATCGAACCGGGGACGAAAGCCAGGATGCGATCGAGCGACTCTCGCTTGCGAGCGAGCGTCACCGAAACGGGCGTTTTAATTGCCAGCATGGCCTGACGAGACAAGTCAGACGAGACACTTACGACCGAGGAGTCAGGAACCGTCGACATTAAATGCATCCCTCAAGAATTCGGGTGACCCCGCGGACAATCCGGGTTTCCCCGCGGCGAAAACGAGTCGGCGACTGGAAACCTCGCTGCACCCACGGTTGGCTTATCGGCCCAAAAGACCGGCAAAGTTTGCCCAGAAGTTGCGAACATGGGTTAAATCGTTGATCCCGCACGTTCTTTTTTGGACAAAACCACCCGCCAGAGGGTGTAGTCGGCTCGGTCGCGTGGATACATTAGTGGCATCAGACACGGCCCCTGGACAGCTGGAGGACTCGACGCACTCGCGTCGGACCTCTTCGCCGCTCGGGTGATTGTGTTCGCCGATGTGCTTCCTTGACCCACTGATCTTTGAAATAGAAAGCGACGCGATGTGCTTACTGGCCGTTCAGTACCGCTTGGTCCCCGAGAGTCCCATATTGGTTGCGGCCAATCGGGAAGAGTACTTCGACCGGCCTAGTTTGCCGCCTTCGATCCAATCTGGAAAGCCCCGCGTCTTGTGCGGGATCGACCAGAAAGCTGGCGGGACTTGGCTCGGTGTTAATCAAAATGGTTTGTTCGTCGGTATTTGCAACCGCGCGACAACGATGCCTTTGTTCGGCCAGCGATCGCGTGGATTGCTCGGTTTGGATTTGCTGCGCTGTGGCTCCGCCCGTAAGGCGTTGGACAAGGCTCATGCCGAATTTGCTAAAACCCGCTACGAGGGTTGTAACATCATCATCGCCGACGCCAAGGATGGTTATGCTATCCATGCTGACGATCGGCAAGAGGTGGTCGAGCTCGAAGATGGCCTTAACATCATCGGCGCCCGCGACTTGAACGACCCCGAGGACACTCGCGTGCAAATGGCGCGGCGGCTGCTAACGCTGCAAACCCTCGACTCGCCCGTCAAGTTCCTGGCGGTCGCGAGCAAGGTTTTTGCCCGTTCACCGGTCGGCCCCGGCCGGCCCAGCATGGTGATGCGAAACGCCGACTATGGCACGGTCAGTAGCACCCTCATCGCTCTCGGCGTGAAACCGCGGGATGCGATCTACCAGTTCAGCAGCGGTGCTCCCGACCAAGCGAAGTACGAAGATTACTCGCCGATGCTGCGAGACATTTTGTCCCGCGGACTTCGCGAAGCCCGCACGAAGGCTCGAGCGTAGACTAATTCGCTACCCGATCGGCTGAGATTCGTCTTTCGACCGGAAGACGTTTTTCCCTAGACTCCGGCTCACGGATGAGACGGAAGATCTTCTCTCAGGGAGTCACATCGGCATGGAAGCCGGCAAAAATCGCCAGGGGATCGCGCTGTTTTTCGCGATCTGCGTCGGAACGTTCGCAATCGCCCCAGCGGCGATCGCGGCCAACTATCGAACCCAAAACTTTCTCATCCAGGCCCCAACTCCCGATCTCGCTCGCGCGGTCGGCGAGGCTGCGGAGGCGTACCGTCGCGACCTGGCCGTCCATTGGCTCGGCAATCCGATTCCGCCGTGGCCGACACCATGCCCCGTCCGCGTGATCGCTGGGAACATGCCCGCCCAGGGCGTCACGACCTACAACCGAGCGCCGGTGCGCGACTTTCAAATGGAAGTCGTTGGCACTCCCGAGCGAATCCTAGACAGCGTTTTGCCGCACGAAGTGACGCACACCGTGCTCGCAACGCACTTCGGCCGACCGCTGCCTCGCTGGGCCGACGAAGGGATCTGCACGACCGTCGAACATGACGCCGAGCGCAGCAAACACGAAGCGAAACTGAGGGAGTTCCTCGCGTCTCGACGCGGAATCGCCATGAACCGTATGTTTTTGCTCACCGAGTATCCCAACGATGTGCTGCCGCTCTATGCACAAGGCTACTCGGTTTGCCGCTTCCTCATTGAACAACAGGGGCCTCAAGCCTTCATCGGGTTCCTCGAGGGCTACATGCAACATCCGTCGTGGACCGACAATATCCGCCAGCACTACGGGTACGAGTCGCTTGCCGAACTGCAGGACTATTGGCTCGGCTGGGTTGCCGCCGGAAGCGGCCCCGTCGAGCGATTTGTCAAAGCCGGACATCAATCGGCCGGCTCGATCGCGACCCGAGGCGAAGACGCGGCGACGTCCTCGATCGCGAGTAATTTGACAATGCCGAATGAAGACACGGGCCAGACGGGGTGGTACCTTCGCCGTCGCCAGGGTGAAACTGAGGAAAACGACACCAGAACCCGCTCGCTGGCATCACGCGAATTGCCGAATCCGCAGCTGGCCGGTGCGACGCGCGAATTACTCGCGACTCCCGTGCCCGAGCGTGATCCATCAACACTACCGCCGATGGCCGCCTCGCCGCCGCCTTCGGTCAAGCGGAGCGGCTACTATTCCGCAGCTCAACCTCAGCCCGAACAATCCTTTTCAGGAGTCGACTTTTCCAGCCCGACGCCATCAGCCGCGGTGACACCGTCAGCCGCTGGCGATTTTGATCCTTATTATTTCGGGGGCCAGAATTCGCCGGCTACCGCCTCAGGCGGGAACTACTATCGCTAGTCCGGGCGTCAATCCCATTCAAAAATCGCTCAGACTACCAACGCAGGCTGAAACCTGCTATTTTCCCACTCTGGCCCCGGTCCTCGGCCGCTTCAATTCCCCTTTTACACCCAGACAAGACGATGGCAAAACCGCACCACAAACTCAAGAAAGCCAACCACGGATCGCGTCCCGCGAATGCGAAAGCTCGCAAGGCTAAACGTCGTAAGGTCAAGACCTAGGAACTCGCCTGTAACGGCTCTCCAGCGATGAAAAGTGAATTCATCATCGATCCAGCACTGCTGGACTTTGAACGTCCCATTGCCGATATCGAGGCAATCCGGGAACTGAACCCCCAGCGCCACGAGATGGAGCAGCTGACGGCGATCCTTTACGAAGACATTGAGCGAAACGCTTGCGCCGCGTACAAGGAGATCACCCACGACGAGTTCTGGGTTCGTGGCCACATGCCTGGCATGCCACTGATGCCCGGCGTGATCATGCTTGAAGCCGTCGCCCAACTATCGAGCTACTTCACGCAAAAGCACGACTTGCTCGGAGCCGCCATGGTCGGCTTCGGCGGGGTGGATGAGGTCCGGTTTCGTGGCGTTGTTACACCCGGTGATCGATTGATCTTGATGGTGCTGCTCGAGAAAGCACGGCGAGGCCGAATGATCGTTGCCGGATTCCAGGGCGTCGTCAACGGTGCTATCGTTCTCGAAGGCAAGTTGCGAGG
>JBBSJZ010000579.1:0-4011 GCA_038256795.1 Pirellulales bacterium
AACGGCGCCCGCGAATCTGCTGGCTGTGGATGATACGAATCGCTGGCGGGAATCGGCATCGGCGGTCGATCCAGGATACGGATCACGCCATCAACGATATCATCGATGTAGGTAAAAGATCGTTTGTGATGACCGTGATTGAACACATCAATGGTTTCGCCGCGAGCTATTTTTTCCGCGAACAGGTACAGCGCCATGTCGGGTCGTCCCCACGGCCCATAGACCGTGAAGAATCGCAACCCCGAAGTCGGGATTTGGTAAAGCGAACTGTAGGTGTGGGCCATCAATTCGTTCGCACGCTTGGTAGCGGCGTAGAGGCTTAGCGGGTGATCGACGGGATCGTTTTCGCTGAACGGTAGCTTCGTATTGCCGCCATACACGCTGCTACTCGACGCGTAGACAAGGTGCTGGACTTGATGGTGTCGGCAGCCTTCGAGGAGATGGAGAAATCCGACAAGATTACTCTGCACGTAAGCATGTGGGTTCTCGACGGAGTAACGAACACCGGCTTGTGCGGCGAGGTGGACGACTCGATCAGGCTTGAATTGCTCAAAAGCGGCTTCGATGGCCGGGCGGTCTTCGACGGAAGCTCGCAACTCCTGGAAGCGTTCATGGCCCAATATGCGTTGCAGCCGTGCTTGCTTGAGCGAGACATCGTAGTAATCGTTGAGGTTGTCGATGCCGAGCACCTCGTCGCCCCGTTTGAGCAATTCGAGGGCAACGTGATTACCAACGAAGCCAGCCGTTCCAGTCACCAAAACACGCATCAAACAACTCATCGTGGGACAACGCAAATGTTCCGATCGCCTCGCAATCGGTGGGCGGGTAGTCTATCCAATACTCAAACGGTCGACAGCCCAATGTTCACCAGTTGGTCCGGCTCGAGGCTGAGTCGTTTTTTCAGCTCCGGGACGCTGCGCGGATACTCGGCTTGGTTCTCGGCGTAGTCGATAGCCAGGTCGAGACTTTCGATGATTTTCTTGGTTTGTTGATCAAAGTGCAGAAACGAGCCCATGACGGTGTGGGCGTATTCAAACTTTGTCGGTCCCATCATGGCGGCGCGCACGAAATTGCGCACGTAAAGCCACCGCGTTCGACGATCGGCGAGCATGCGAGTCGTGATCACGCAGAACCCGCGAAACATGCGTTTGAATTCCCACCAATTGGGCACGTGTTTGTTGCGGATTTGGATTCGTGCGGCCGTGTCAATGACACGATCCATGAAGGCTCGTGGACTGTAAACGTGGCTGATGATCGTCCGCAACTCGCGATAGATTTCGACGCGGTCGCGCTGGGTCACAAAATTCAACCCACTCGCCGTTTGATCTTTCGACTCGTTGCTGCGGAGTTCGTAGTCGACGTTGGGCTCGGAAAGCCAGCGGTGATTGGAATCGATCAGCCGCCGTTCTTTGGCCAAGCGACGCGTGAGTTGAGTGTTGGGCAGGGCGCTGAGCAGCCCGATCATCGACAATGAAATGCCGCTTTCTTGGATGAATTGGATCATCGGTCGATCGGTACCTGGCTTGTCCGTGTCAAAGCCAATGATCAGTCCAGCGGCGACGGAGATGCCGTGGGCGTAAATTTTGCGAACGCGCTCAATGATCGGTTGGACCGTATTGATTCGCTTTTGAGTGTGGATGAGTGTCTCCTCGTCGGGCGACTCGATGCCCAGGAAGACGTAGCGGAATTGTGCGTCACGCATCAATTCGAGCAGCTCGTCATCGTCGGCCAAATTGATGCTGGCTTCGGTGGAGAACACGAATGGATAATTGCGTTTTTCGTTCCACTGTTTGAGCGCCACCAGCAACGGTTTGATCAGCTTTCGGTTGCCAATGAAATTGTCATCCGTAAAGTCGACCCAGCCGCGGTAGCCGAGTTGGTAGAGACTCTCGAGTTCGGCGACGAATTGGTCGGGATTTTTGACTCGGGGTCGACGACCGAACAATTCGATGATGTCACAGAACTCACAGTTGTAGGGGCAACCGCGTGAGGATTGGACACCCACGTGCAGGTAATCATCAAAGGAAATCAGATCGAAACGTGGCGCCGGCGTCGTGGTCACATCCGGTTTCTCGATCGCTTCGAAAACGCCTTGCGGCTGGTCGTTTCGCCATGCTTCCAACCACAATGGAATGGAGCCTTCGCCCTCCCCGACAACGACCACGTCAGCATCCGAGTAGATTTGAGGTTGGCTGGTCGGATCGGGACCGCCGACGATGACGTACTTGCCCTCCGCGTTGGCTCGGCGGACGAGGGCGAGGATTCCAGGTTGCTGCGGTAACATCCCACCCGTGCAGATGACATCGGCGTATGTCCATGCGTTCTCATCCAACGGCCCGACATTGAGGTCGACGATCTTGAACTCCCAGTGCTGGGGAAGAATCGCGGCGACCGTCATCAACCCCAGCGGCGGCGCCGTGGCTTTGGCGCCGATGGCTTTGGCGCTTTCCACAAAATTCCAATAGTTCGTGGACTCAAACTCCGGCTGGATCAGCAAGCATTTGATCGCGTCTGCAGGGTGTTTTTGGGGGGCAGCCATGTGTCACTTCTGGAGGATTCGACGGGGTTCGCGTCGGTCAAATTCGCTTGCCAAAACGGTCGGCGTCACTCAGAAAGAAAACGGCGACCGTCCGAAATGAATCTACCGCCCACCTTAGTCGGCTTGCTTGATCCTGGGTATGGAATCTCGGCCATCGGGCGGAATCATGCTCGCATCGACCATCCCCAGCGCCGTCAAGTTGACGACCGGCGGACGGTGTCCACTCAAGCGCCCTGGAGGTCGATTTGTTCCGATCGTGAGGCGTCGACTCCATGTTCACCGCGGGAAATTGGAAAGCAAGTCTACAAATTCCATAATTCGCCAATAGACTGACAGTCGGCGGAGACTACGGGTAGTCTCTCGATTCTCCTCCCCTGCGATAAGAATTGTCCCTCGTAAATAGCTGCTCATGTCCGAGTCTCGCCCATATGTCCTGCTTACCGGTGCGACTGGAATGGTCGGTGCCCAGCTACTCGCGAGGCTGTTGCGTCGTCACGTTCCCGTAATGGTGCTGGTGCGGGCCAAGGGGGCACAATCGGCGGAAAATCGCATCGAGGCGGTTCTCAGCCGCTTTGAATCGGCCTGGGGCCGACGGCTGGCCCGGCCCGCAATCCTTGGCGGTGAATTAACGCAACCCATGCTCGGTTTGAGCTCGTCTAGTCAAAACCGCATCCGGCAGTGCTGCGGCCGAGTGCTGCATTCGGCGGCCTCGCTGAGTTTTCGACCGGCATCGGAGTCTCGCGACAATGAACCGTTCCGAACCAACGTGGACGGGACGCGGGAGTTGCTGAGCCTCTGCGAAACGGCTGGAATTGAAGAATTTCACTACGTCTCAACAGCCTACGTCTGCGGTATCGGAGCCGGGCCAGCCCGCGAGGATGACCTCGAGGTCGGCCAATCGTTTGCCAACGATTACGAACGCAGCAAAGTCAGTGCCGAGCGGATGCTTCGCGCTGCACGCGGGCTCAAGAGCTTGACCGTTTATCGTCCTTCGATTGTCATCGATTCAGACGGCCGGTCACCGTTCGCCCAGGATCGAACGATCTACGGTGCGTTCTCGATGTTTCGGGCCCTCTCCGCGAAGTTCGGGTTGCCCGACAAAGGCCAATGGTTTCGCAATCTGGGTTTTGAAGGCAGCGAACGCAAAAACCTTGTCGAAGCCGAATGGGTCGCGGACGTGGTCGACGGCATTTTTGGCAACCCGACGTTGCATGGATCCACCTATCACCTCGCGGATGGTGATGGGACGTCGGTCGACGAGATCGAATCGGCATTTCATCTTGTGACCTCGGAGCAACTCGCTGCGGAAAAAGAAACTCCGTCGGGTTTAAAGGTCCCCGCGAATGGATCGCCTGGTTTGGCAACGCGGGCCAACGGAACATCACGACCCCAGAAAGAATTGATGGACGCGATCGCGGCTCCGTACGTCCAGACATTTTTGCCGTATTTCAAAGATGATCCGCTGTTTGATC
>JBBSJZ010000580.1:0-4007 GCA_038256795.1 Pirellulales bacterium
CGATCATTTAAAATTCTCCCCACCAACGGTCGGCTGAGGTGACAAGATATTGAGCGGTGAATTAGTCGAGCGAGGGCTGAGAGACACCGGTGGAGAGTTGGAACGCGTGGCCGGATGAGTCGAACATCAAATCCGCAAACACGGCCACGTGCCGGTCGGTCGGGACGCTGACTCGAATCGTTGCGCGCTCGTCTTCGCGAGCATCGGCGGGGCGTTTTTCAAAATTAGCATCGCGAAAATCGCGTGTGTTGGAGAATGCGACCCAAAATACGAAGTTTTCAACGGGCTCGTCCGAGTGCGCCTCGAAGAGTATTGTCCGCTTGTCGTTCTCGGCGCTGGTTTTCCAGTGGATCTTCGGCAGCGTCAAGCCTTGAGCGCATCGCCGCGCGAACATTGCCGTGGTTGTTGTCACGGTTGATTCACCGCCCTCGAGCGAGTGACCGGCATTCGCAAGGGTGAGCACGTTCTTGGTGCCGAGTAGCTCCGGCCAATAGTTGTCGAGTGCATCGCAGCGCCAATAACGATCGTTGGCGCCGTTGATGATGAGCTTGGGCATCGTCAATCGATCGCGATACTCATACGGGTCCATCATCATTCGCAACTTCGTTTCCGCCGCCGACTCTTCGCCGAGATTGATCAAGCCAGCTTCGGTGTAGTCCGAGATTTGTTCGCTGAAGTAACCCCACTTCGATTTCTGGTCTTGGATCTGTTTGCGAAAATTGAGGGTGTCGATGACCATCGGGGCAACACCAATGATTCGCTCATCGGCAGCCGCGGTCAACCAACTCGTCCAGCCTCGTTTAGAAGCGCCCGTGATGATGAATTGATTGATCGGTTGCTTGAATGCTTGGACGCTGATTTCAGTGGCGCAGTCCATGGCCCGCACCGCACTGTTAACCATGGGAAACAAGAGTGGCCAGGACTCGTCCTCGGTTTCCAGGTACTTCAACCAACTCGCGGCGATCAGCTCGTCTTCTTTCAAGCCATCGAGAAGCGGTTGGTTAGGCACTTGGAAGATTGCAATGACCGGCATGCCGCTGAGTCCTGCGAGCGCCATGCAGGCCATTTCGATGCCTTGGCTCGGCGACTTGTCATTGGAGCCACCGTTGATGAACAGGATCGCGGAGTCGGGGTGGGGACAGTCGGATGGACGAAACAGGCGAATGTCGTGTGTCCACGTCGTGCCTTGCCACTGGCCACTCGTCATCGTCGCCGCGATTCGTGTGTACCCAGGCTTCTCGTCGTTGGACTCGATCGACCAAGCGTACGGCGACGATAGCTGTTGCTCGGCCAAATAGGTGTCGAGCGGCTTGACACTGGTGGAAATCAACTCTTGAGCAAATCCGAGCGAGACAACGTGATGAAGAACAAAGCAACCGGCAACGAGACAAGCGAGCGTGCGAATCATTCGGGCGTCCAGGGGGCGAGTGGGTTAGTCGGGTTTTGCAGGGTGTGGCGAAACCTGGGCAGTCGTGCGAGACTGATTGGGTCAATGGCAGCGCAACTCGCCTCAGGTTAGCGGAAGTCGCCACGGCTCACTTACAGCAACGTCGGAATCCGTATGAAACAGAGAATGATTCGCTGGGGAAAGGACTACGCCGGTTCATTCTCATTCATCGGTTTGGTCGGAGCCACCTTGTTTTTCGCAGCCTCCGTGACACCGTCCTTGATCCCGCGACATTTCGCTGTGCAGGGAGTACTATCGGGTTTCGCCCTCGCTGCGGGGTACGCTTGCGGCAACGCACTCGGGACGTTCTACCGGCTGCTAGGGTTTCGTGAACCATCGATCGCGGTTCAATCGATGAGCAAGCGGATCACGGTTATGTGCGTCGCAGTCGTCTTTGCGTACTTTGTTTGGCGGATGACTTACTGGCAAAACTCGATTCGCGAACTTTTCGGGTTGCAGCCCCTCGAAACCGCGTCGCCACTGAGCACTGCATTCATCGCCATTCTGTTCGCCACGAGCTTGATTGGACTGGGGCGATTGTTTTCGAGAGCAAGCGGTTTCGTGTCAAGAAAGCTTGGGCGTATTCTGCCAGAGCGGATCGCCACCGCGGTGGGTTTTTCAAGTGTCGCGGTGCTCACCTTGTTCCTGGCCAACGACGTGGTCGCACGTCGTTTGCTGGACGCGGCGGATGCGTTTTTTGCCAAGGCCGATGCACTCGATCAAGACGGTATCGATCAACCGACTTCGCCGCTCGTGTGTGGCAGCGTCGAATCGTTCGTGAATTGGGAATCGATCGGTCGCCAGGGCAAGGGTTTTCTCGTCGATGGTCCGAGCCGAGCGGATGTCGCAAGGTTGACGGACGAGAACCTCGAATCGCGCGGGGGCGAGGCGATTGAATTACCCATGGGCGAGGTTGGTCAACCGCCACTGCGAGTTTACGTGGGACTGCGATCGCGTCCGACACTTCGTGAGCGGGCATCGCTAGCACTCGAGGAATTAAAACGTGTGGGCGGTTTCGAACGATCGATTCTCGTGGTCGCGACACCGACCGGCACCGGCTGGCTCGATCCTTCGGCGGTCGACTCGCTCGAGTACTTGCACGGTGGCAATTCCGCAATCGTGAGTATGCAGTACTCCTACCTGCCGAGCTGGATCACGATCCTCGTTGACCCGCAACGTTCGATCGAGTCGGCGGACGCGTTGTTCAATGCGACCTACGATCATTGGCGGACGTTGCCCCGAGATTCACGACCGCAGCTTTACCTTCATGGCCTCAGCCTCGGTTCACTCGGTTCGGAGCGATCGGCGGACTTGATGAAGGTGTTTGAAGACCCGATCGCCGGTGCAGTATGGAGCGGGCCGCCGTTTCCGAGCCAGAACTGGTGGGCCGCAGTCTCGCATCGCGAGGAAGGATCACCGATCTGGTTGCCCACGTTTCGCGACGGACGGCTGCTTCGCTTCACGGCACAAACGAATGCGATCGACGCGAACCAGCCATGGGGACCGATGAGAAACGTCTACATCCAACACGCGAGCGATCCGATGGTTTGGTTTACACCCGATCTCGCTTGGAGTTCACCGCCGTGGTTGGCTGAGCCGCGCGGCCCCGACGTTTCTCCCTACTTGCGTTGGTACCCCGTGGTGACGTTCTTGCAAATCGCTTTTGACATGGCGATGGCAACGACGGTTCCCATCGGTTACGGGCATAACTACTCACCCGCGAGCTACATCGACGCGTGGATCGCCGTGACCCAGCCCGAGGGCTGGACCGACGAGAAAATACTCGAGCTCAAGTCAACGTTTTCGTCGCGAGAAGCCCCGAAACCGGCGAGTTGAGGGAGGTTTGAATCCGTTGCTGGGGGTGCGCTGCGCGACCCCCCGACTCATGGCTGACGATCCCTTCGGGATGACAAAATCCTGGAGGGATGGAAGCGATAAGCCGGTGGTTGAGCGTAGCGATACCACTGGATCGGCTGGCAGTTTACGAGTCTCTGAGAGACTCGCCTTTGTGGGCTGGTGAAGCGAGAATGTGGGCCAGCAATGAGTGCTAGAACTTACGCTACAATGCGATAACCATGCCGCCAACCGCTGAATCATCGTCGCTGCTTTCTCCGGAATTGCTCGCTCATTTGGAGCGGATGGAACTGGTTTCGCGGAAGGTGTTTCGCGGGCGGATGAAAGGCGAGCGGCGGAGCCAGCGGAAGGGCCAGAGTGTCGAATTTGCGGACTTTCGCGGCTACGTTCCCGGCGATGACCTGCGTTTGATTGATTGGAATCTGTACGCGCGACTGGATATGTTGTTTTTGAAACTTTTCCAAGAGGAAGAGGATCTGCACATCTATCCGCTCTTTGATGCCAGCGAGTCGATGAATTTCGGCGATCCGACGAAGCTGCACGTGGCCAAGCAATTAGCGGCCGCGATCGGTTACGTCGGCTTGTGTCGCAGTGATCGTGTTTGCGTCGCGGCGCTCGGCGAGGCGGGACGACGTGCTCCGACGCTCCGCGGGCGCTCGGGGTTGTGGAAGATGCTGCGATATGTCGAATCGGTCGCGAGCGGGAG
>JBBSJZ010000581.1:0-4005 GCA_038256795.1 Pirellulales bacterium
CCAGCGAACATCCCGAAACCGTTCAGATACTTTTACAGCAATTGCGCCATGATTTGTTGTTATCGGACGAGTAATTTAATTAAAAAGAATCAATTATGAAATGAAGTGGTGATCGCAGTAAATTGCGATTGCATGTGCGGTGGATCGAATTCTTGTCCGTGGACCTTACGCAGATTTCATTTTAGAGTTCGAAGTTAGGTGCGATCCGAAACTCAATTCCGGCGTGCAAATTCGATCGCATCTTTATGAAAAAGAGACACCCCAGGATTCCAATCCCAAACGTATTCGCGACAAATGCGAAACGTACGGCTATCAATGCGAAATGCGCGAAGTCGTCGCCGATGGCATTGGTTGCGCTGGGAATTTCTGGGATGAAGGACGACGAACCAAATGGTTAGACGACACGCTCGATGGCGTCGAGAAACAGAAAGCATACCGTCCGGGCGAATGGAATAAATTTCGCATCGTAGCCCAAGGAAACCGCATTCAAAGCTTTGTCAATGATGTCCCGGTGGCGGATTTCACCGATGATGCCGACACGACCGGTTTTATCGGTCTGCAAGTTCACTCTGTTAAAGCTGGAGTAGGGCCGTTCGCGATTTGTCGTTCGAATGTCTTGAAGACGGTCTCCACGAGTCGGTTGCGCCAGCGGTTGGTTTGGGTTTGAGGGACGTGAGTGAGCACGATCAGGATCACATCGTTTTCAAAGTCAAGAACAGCAAGCGTCCCCGAAGCTCCCGTGTGACGAATGCGAGCGGCGCTGCCGTCAGCGTTGCGTTTCATGATATTGAAGCCGAGTCCATAGCCCTTGGTCGAGGTCGGTGGTTGTGGAACGTACATTTGCTGCAGCGATTCCGCTGATACCAATTGACGATAGCCAACTTTGCCTCGATTACGGTGTAACAACATCACGCGCGCGACATCATCCAGCGTGGAAACTAATCCGCCACCCGGGTTAAGAACGGTGCCCAATGGTTCGCCGGTTCGCTCCTCAAACCCATCATCGGAACGTACGTAAGACACCGGGATCCGTTGCTCCAGCTCGGGCGATGGATTGAACGTCGCGTCAAACGCGCCGACCGGTCTGAGCAGCATTCTTTCCATCAATTGTGGAAATGGTCGCCCAGTGACGATCTCTGCCACGCGTCCCGCGGTGATGTAGCCTAGTCGAGAATAGGCATGTCGAGTGCCTGGCAAGGCGAGTAATTCTTTGGTTGCCAAGTCGGCAACAACGTCGGCGAGACTTCCATCCAAATCCAGATCGAACGTCCCGGCTTTCAGATCGTTGTTGCCGGCGAATCCAGTGTTGTGAGAAAGGCATTGTCGAAGTGTCGGTGCAGTCACGCGATCGTCTCGGTCACGAACCCTTCACGAAGAATGACTTCACCTTTGTGAATCAACATCATCGCGCCTCCAGGAATGAACTTGCGTTCAATTCCATCCTGAAACGCCGTGCGAATCTGCTCCTGCTGGATGTCAGTGAAACCATGATCCTGCCACTCGCCGCGAGGTAACGGCGGCTGCGGTGTAACCTGCACCGGTTGTGTCAGCTCGATCCGGCTGTCATCGAGGTCGCTGGGCAAAGGAAGTGCCGCGGCATGACTTAACAGTTCGCGTACGATTCCCGGGTTGGCAGCCGCAACATTGTGCTGTTCACCCATGTCCGATGCCAGGTTATAGAGCTCCACGTCGGGCGAGCCTTTGTCGTTGACGTATCCATAAAACATGTGGCGATCAGGAAGGAACGCTTTCCATTTCCCCTTACGTACGGCATGCAATTCACCCTTGCAAAAGTAGAAATAGTCATCGCGATTGCCCACGTTCGCACCGAGCAGCAACCGAGACTGGTCAACACCATCGATAAGGCGATCGTCGGGAACGCGATACCCGGTCAACGCAGCGAAGGTGGGCATGAAATCGATGGTGGCGAAGATTGCATCGCTTGTGCGTCCGGCCGGGACACGATTCGGCCAGCGCGCGATGCAAGGTACACGTAGCCCTCCCTCGAAGGTCGAACCTTTGGCTTCGCGGAGTGGACCCGACGAACCCCACGCGATTTGTCCGTTGTGCTTCTTCGCTAAGGCTTCCTGGGCATTGCTCCAAGGACCGTTGTCCGAGGTGAAAATGACGAGCGTGTTTTCTCGCAGATTCAGTTCATCGATCGTGTCCAGCAGCCGGCCCGTTTCAAAATCCAATTCTTCAACCGTGTCCCCATAGAGGCCTCCCTTGGATTTTCCCTTGAACTCATCCGAGGCGTCTATCACCGAGTGCACCATGGTGTGGGCCAGATACAGCAGGAATGGTTTGTCCTTGTTTTCTTTTAAGAAACCAATGGCCTTGTCGGTATAAATGCGTGTGAGGCTGGCCATGTCATCGGTCTGTCCCACCTGCTCTTGGTTGTGGTGAAAGGCGACGTGCGCATTGTCATTAGCGCCAAGCGTTCCCCAGTAGTAGTCGAAACCCTGCGCGCCTGGCATGCGATCTTTGATCGGCGCTCGGTTGGACACGTCCCACTTGCCGATGCAACCGGTCGTGTATCCGACTTGCTTGAGTTGTTCGGCAATCGTGATTTCTTCCGCGGGCATCGACCAGCCACGACTGCGAACGGGGTAGCGTCCGGTCAGCAAAGCCGAACGGGAGGGTCCGCAAACGACCTGGGCATAAAAGCTCGTAAAACGTGTTCCCTCTTTGGCGAGTTGATCAATGCGCGGTGTACGAATCGTTTCCGATCCATAGCAGCTAAGGTCACCGTAACCTTGGTCGTCGGTGAAAATGATGAGAATGTTCGGCCGTTCCGGCGACTGGCTTGCTGGTTGCGCCGTGGCGGTTCGAGCAGAGAAGAAAACAACTGCGAGAAAGGACATTCCCACACGAGACGACAGTCCGTGTTTTTTACGCATCGAAACGGCTCCACGTAAGGCGACCAAAACCACTGTTATAGCATATTAAACCGAACCTTCATTCCAGAACACGACTTCGGACATTACCTCGAACACTTCGGTAGAATGAGGGCAATACCAAAGGCTCGTCCGTTTCCGAGTGGGCCCCCGATGCACGCCGTTGATTGCACGCAATAACAATGGGATGCTGCCGCGATCATTTCCTCTAAGTTCAAGGATTCTCATGAAATTCACGTTAGCAGTCGTTGCGTTTTTTGCCATCGCGGCGGGTTCGGCTTTGGCCGAGGAAAAGAAAATCAACGATGGGTTTCTTATCAAACAATACAAGCGGCACCCAGCCGCTGATTTGGATAACAATGGACGACTATCAGCCGAGGAATGGCGTGAGTTTCAAGTCAAGTTGAAGCTAAATGCGGAAATGGCGGAGGACGAAACCGCCGCCTCGAGGGTGACCGGCTTCCGAGGAAAACCGGTCCTGCCGACTCACCCAGAAGTCGCCTACGGGCCGCTTCCCGAACAACGGCTTAACCTATGGCTAGTCCCCTCCGACAAGCCAACTCCGCTGATTATCCACATCCACGGAGGAGGGTTTTTCCAAGGCAGTAAGCATTCGACGATTGACGCAGCCTTGCACGAAAGGCTTATCGCCGCGGGAGTATCTTACGCGTCGATTCAGTATCGGTTTCAATCTAAAGAGAATCCATTGCCTGAAGTGCTGCGTGGGATTGCTCGCGCGATTCAATTTCTTCGGCATCATTCCGATGAATGGAATTTTGATAAAGAACGCTTTGGTGCGTTCGGTTCAAGTGCCGGAGCGGCGGCGAGTACTTGGCTGGGAATGCGAGATGACCTAGCCGATTCGTCTAGCTCCGACCCCGTTCTACGGGAATCGACTCGCGTGCAAGCGGTCTGGGCAATGTCGGTCGCACCGACGATGGATATTTGGGAGTGGCCTCGGTACAACCCTTTGTTCAATGAGAAGATGATTAGTTCTTGGATCAAACGATGGGGATATGACCCAGACACCGATCCGAACGATCCTACGGTGCTGGCTTGGAGGAACGAGCTGCGATTCTCTCAACTTGCTTCCAAAGACGACGCGCCG